>JABHOG010000107.1 GCA_018694835.1 Planctomycetota bacterium
GGGGTTTGATCAGCAGATTCTGCTCAAAGGCACCGCCGCATGCATCGCATTGATCACCACGGGCATCACTGGCGCCACACAGAGGACACTCCCCTTCGACATAGCGATCGGGGAGGAACATATCGCAATCCGAACAGCGAAACTGGTCCGTGACCTTTTCCTCGATATCCCCTCGATCGCGAATCTTGAGGAAGAACTCCTGCGCCAATTCCTGGTGACCTTCACAGGTGGAAGTTCCGCTGTAATGATCAAAAGAGATCCCCAGTGCCGAAAATCCTTGCTCCTGGATGGAGCGATATCTGTGCACCACTTCCTGTGGAGTACTGTTTTCTTTCTGAGCAGAGATCGTGATGGGAACCCCATGATCATCACTGCCACAGATGAAAATCGTCTCGACGCCGACCAGGCGTAGATATCGATTGTAGGTATCCGCCGGAAGGTAGACCCCAGCGATGTGCCCCAGATGCGGATGGTTATTTGCGTACGGTAACGCCGCTGTGATGAGCACCCTGCGCGAAGTCATCGAATATCTCCCTGAGAGATCCCTCACTCGGCTGGATTGCCGGAACCTTGATCTTCTGCAGACCGCTGAGCAGCCTCGGCGGTCTGAGTGTAGGCCATCTGTAAATCTCTCACCAGATCTCGGATCATCTTGTCCTCCTCTGGATCTCGATTACCAGCGGTCTTCTTCTCGAGTACCGAGAGAAGATTGATCGACTCCCTGGCGAGCTTGAGATCGAGCATCCTCTCGCCACTCCTGGGATCGGGAATCTGCCCCAGAGCCATCAAGGCCGGGTATGCGATCTGCTGGACCAGAGATGGGAAGAGAGGGTCCCCCTCGACCGCAGGGGCATCGGTTACATCTGTGACAGGATCAGCACTGGCATCCAGTTCCCTGGCAATCTTGGCCTTTTCATCCTGGGCACGCTTCTTCCAGTCGTCATCGATTCGCTTGTCCGGGTCAGTCACGAATCGACTTCCTCTCCATCGCAGCACCGATCAATCCGCTGAATAACGGATGAGCTTCATAGGGCTTTGACTGGAACTCTGGATGGTACTGACATGCGACGAACCATGGATGATCTACCACTTCGACCACCTCCACCAACTCACCATCGGGAGAGACTCCTGCAATCCTCATCCCCGCTTCGGCGAATCGGTCACGGTAAAGATTGTTGAACTCGTATCTGTGTCGATGGCGTTCGCCCACCTCTGAACGCCCGTATTCCTTGAAGCAGGTCGAATCATTGGAGAAGCGGCAGGGCCATGAGCCCAATCGCATCGTTCCACCCTTTTCAGAGACGCCTTCCTGATCCTCGAGCAAGGTGATCACCGGATCGCTGGTGTCCTTGTGGATCTCGGTCGAGGACGCTCCCTCGATTCCCAGGACATTTCTGCTGTATTCGATCACCGCCGCATGCATGCCATAACAGATCCCCAGGAATGGGATCTTGTTCTCCCTGGCGTAACGGATCGAGTTCACCTTGCCTTCCAACCCACGCTCTCCGAACCCACCCGGAACCAGGATTCCATCGACGCCGCCAATCACTGCAGCAGCATCTCCTTCAGCCAGATCCTCCGCTTGTATTCGGCGAAATCTCACTCGAGCTCGGTGGTGAATCCCACCATGGGTCAACGACTCGTAGATCGACTTGTAAGAATCGGTAAGTTCGATGTATTTGCCGATCACTGCGATCTCGACCTCCGATTGTGGAGAACGCAACGACTCGACCACCTCGATCCAGCGATCCATGTTGCCAGATCCAGGTTGACGACCGAAATGCTGGAGGATCTTGCTATCCATCTGCTGCTGCCTGAGCACCAGTGGTAGTTCATAGATGGAAGTCTCTACATCCTTCTCGATAAACACGGAATCGACGGGAACGTTGCAGAAGAGTGCGATCTTGTCGCAAACCTCCTGTTCGACATCAATTTCGGTCCGACAGACAAGGATGTCCGGAAGGATTCCGATTTCTCTCAGGCGTCCCACCGAATGCTGGGTCGGCTTGGTCTTGATTTCGCCACTGGCTCGAAGATAGGGCAGAAGTGTCAGGTGGATGAAGAGGACATTCTCTCGACCATGCTCATGGCCGAATTGCCGCAGTGCTTCGAGGAACGGAAGGCTCTCGATGTCTCCCACGGTTCCACCCACTTCGGTGATCACCACATCGACATCGGTGGATCCTACCTTGGCGATGCACTCCTTGATCTCATTGGTGATATGCGGAATGACCTGGACCGTCTTGCCGAGGTAATCACCTCGTCTCTCCCGTTGAATCACGGTCGAATAGATCTTGCCCGTGGTGTAGTTGGAGTTGGCACTGATCTCGCAGGAAGTGAATCGCTCGTAGTGACCCAAATCGAGATCAGTCTCGGCCCCGTCCGGCGTGACATAGACTTCACCATGCTGGAATGGACTCATCGTCCCCGGGTCGATATTGATGTAGGGGTCGAACTTCTGGAGGGCGACCTTCAAGCCGTGGCTCTCGAGGAGGGAGCCGATCGCTGCGCTCGTAAGTCCTTTGCCCAGACTGGAAACCACTCCACCGGTCACAAAAATGTACTGTGTCATGAACTGTCGTCCGTTTCCCCCCGGCCAGGGTTTTCCGCGGGACTCCACCCGCTCTCTCCCTCGCCACCCTGCTCATTCCGCACCGCGCGGAACTTCTCCACAAATCGCCTGTAATCCTGCTCCGTGTCGATCCCCGCCTCGGCGTGATCGACGATTCCAACCCTGATCTCACACCCTGACTCGAGCAAGCGCAACTGTTCCAGTCGCTCTTGCTGCTCCAAAATCCCCCTGGGGAGCTGAGGATAGCGGCCCAGGACTCCCCTGCGGAAGCCGTAAATTCCCATGTGTTGGAGCCAACCCCCCTCAGGAACCGCATCCTCTGCCGTTTCAGGTACCGCTCTCCGGGTAAAGGTGAGTGCCCGCCCCTGGGGGTCGATGAGCACCTTGACCCGGTTTGGATTGTGGAAATCTTTGACGGAGGAGTCGCCAAAACGGCGGATGGCAAGGGTCGCCACTCCACAACCGGAATGCTCCTCCAGCAACTGGATCAGCCGTTCCACATGGCCCGGATCCATCTCCGGCTCATCCCCCTGCACATTGATCACCAGATCCTGATCTGCCAGATCGAGTTGCTGGCATGCATGAGCCACGCGATCGGTTCCAGTGGGGAGATCAGCAGGAGTCACCACCGCCTGGCCGCCAAATCCTGCCACGACCTCGGCAAGAACCTCTCCATCGGTAGCGACGACCACCCCATCCACGTCTGGAACCTGAAGACAGAGTTCATAAACGTGGCGAATCAGCGGCCAGCCGGTCTCGTCTCGCAACAACTTTTGAGGAAGTCTCAGCGAGGCCAGACGCGCAGGGATGACGATCATCTTCGTCATGGCATGAGGATAAGCGTGACAGGTGCCCCTGTCCACCAGTCGA
>JABHOG010000108.1 GCA_018694835.1 Planctomycetota bacterium
CGACCAGATCGAATTCCTCCAGCTGGCACACACGAGCATCGACGATGATCAGGTCGTAGGCGCGCTCGATGAGCACATCACGAACCACTACCATATCGATGCAGACATCGATCTCGTGGCGCTCGAACTCGAACACGTTGCGCATGGCGTATGCAGAATCACGGTCGAGGCCGAGTACTAGAATTCTTTGACGTTTCATCGGTCCTGACTCCTTCTGAAGTCTTCCCCGGGGCGATGTAGGACGGGAAAGTGTCTCCATTGCCTTAAATCGGCATTCGAGGAGCAACACTTGAGGAAAGAATCGATTCAGAGGGCCAGTCAGGCTTCCTGGCAGAAATAGGCCAGGATTCGGATCAGCGTGCTTCGCATCTGCTGGCGATCCACCACCTGGTCGATGAATCCATGCTCGAGGTTGAACTCGGAGGACTGGAATCCTGACGGCAGTTCGGCATTGATGGTCTGCTTGATCACATTGGGCCCGGCAAAGCCGATCAACGCCTTGGGCTCAGCGATGATCACGTCACCGAGGGCGGCGAAACTGGCCATCGCCCCGCCCATCGTCGGGTTGGTCAAGATGCTCACGAACAGGCCGCCAGCCTCATGCAGTCGCTGGATCGCCGCGGAGGTCTTGGCCATCTGCATCAACGAGAACATCCCCTCGTCCATGCGGGCTCCCCCGCCTGATCCACTGACGAAGATGAAAGGACGGTTCTGCTCTCTCGCCATCTCGATCCCACGAGCAATCTTCTCACCCACCACGGACCCCATCGAGCCCATCAGGAATCGAGAATCACTGACTCCGAAAACTACCGGGACTTCACCGATCTCGGCCAAGCCAACCAGGCAAGCGTCGAGCAAACCGGTCTTCTTCTGCGTTTCATCGAGGCGCTCTCGATAGGTACGGCGCGCTTCGAACTGCAGAGGATCGGCTGGTGCCAACTCCTTGAATTGTTCGTCAAAGGTCTCCGGATCACACAGCAAGCGGATCCGCTCGTCGCTGGAGATGGGGAAATGGAAGCTACATTCGGGACACACGTTGCCCCGCTCGACCACCAGGTTGCGGTAAATCATCTTCGAGCAACCGCTGCAGCGCATCCATAAGCCAGAGGGTACGTCGCGGCGTCGGTTGGGGCGTGGTTCGCCTTGTTTCTCGCTCATGCCACCGTCCTCGGTCCGCTCATCGCTTGAAGTAGCGCCGCAACATTGGCGGGTACATCTTCGCCTCCGAAGACCGCACTGCCCGCCACGAACACATTGGCACCGGCATGCAAAGCTTGAGGGAGAGTCTCGACGGTGATCCCTCCATCGACCTGAATTTCCATCGACTCTGCGGCCACTGCCCGAATCGCCGCGATCTTTTCGAGTGGTTGTTCCATGAAGGACTGACCGCCAAAGCCAGGTTCGACCGTCATCACCAGCACCATGTCGCAGGCGTGCACAAAGGGTAACAACTGTTCCACATCGGTTCCCGGGCGAATCGCCAGCCCACCCTTGCGTCCGGCCCGGTGAAGTTTATCGAGCAAGGGAAGCGGATCCGATTCCGCTTCGATGTGAAAGGTCACCATGTCACTTCCGGCGGAGATGAAATCGTCAAGATACTGAGCGGGGTTTGAAATCATCAGATGGACATCGAGATAAGCAGCGGTGGCGGTCCGCAGCGACTTCACCACTGGAGCACCGATCGTCAGGTTGGGAACGAAATGGCCATCCATCACATCGACATGAATCCAGTCCGCTCCCGCCTCGACCACCAAAGAGACCTCGTCGGCGAGATGGCTGAAGTCGCTGGAGAGGATGCTCGGAGCCAAACGTACAGGTGGAGCCGGTGATGTCATCGAGAGTGCCCTTTCCTGGCCCCCCTCGATCACGGGGAAGCCGTCCGGGCATGGTAGGTGCCAGCGACTGCGAGTCAACGAGGACCGGTCACTGAACCGGTGTACTGCCGGGACCTGCCTGAGAGCCGTTCGCCTGGCGAATGACGCCGCTGTGATCGAGGAAAAAGAAGCGAGCGTCAGGGCTCAAATCGGGGTCCGCATTGCAGGCGAATCCTCCAGGTGTGGCCTCGAGATCGAAGTTGTATCCGTTTCTCTGTCCCGCTCCCAGTGCCTCATCGATCAGTGCCGGAAACTGGGAGGAGAGATCGTCGAGACCGACCGGATACTGGCTGTTGCGCATCCGGAACTGCTCGGCGGCAGTGCCGATGGTCCTCAGTGAACCGATCGCTGCAGCCTCTCGGCCGCTGGCCAGACTCACCATCAAGTTGGGGATTGCGATCGCTGCGATGATGGAAATGATTGCCACGACGATCATCAGTTCGATCAGCGTGAATCCGGATTCTGCTCTTCTCATGGTGCTTACTCCTTTGAACTTTCAGGCCGTTTCGATGGCTGCCGACCGGATATAGAAGAAGGGGAGGAACTGCGAAGCAGTCCCTCCCCAAACTCCGAGACAGAACTACTGGATGGGAGGGCTGGTGACGGTTGCAGCAACACCTGAGGCCCAGCGAATCACACCACTCTCGTCGACGAAGAAGTAACGATCTCCGTCACTGGTGGTGGTCGGACTTGCAGTGCAGGTCCAGGTGGTGGTGGTTCCAGCCAACACGAAAGAGTAACCCGACTTCGCTCCGGCACCCAACGTGGCATCGACGTAGTTGTTGGTCAGCAACGCAGAAAGATCTGTGGGGTAGGCGTTGAAGCGATTACGGTGCTGCTCAGAAACGGTGCTCACGGTGCGCAGGCTGGCCTGAGCAGAAGCTTCATTACCAGACTTCTTGGCGTTGAGCAGACTCGGAATCGCGATGGCCGCGATGATGGAGATGATCGCGACGACGATCATCAGTTCGATGAGGGTGAATCCCTCGGTCTTTTGCATGCGTTGCATGTGTGTGCCTTTCAGGGCTGTCTCGGAGCGAGCAAAGAGAATTAGTTCTTAAAAAAAATCGTCGGCCAAATCGGCCTTGCACACAGTTGCGAGTTCTCGCTCCGACACTCACCACTGCGGTGCATGGGGACCATGGCAAGTGGCGGGCCTACTCTGAGATTTTCCGGTGGTTTTCTCACAACTCAGTGCAGAAGTTCAGGTTGTGAATCTAGATGACGATCAGCAGCCGATCGCAACAGCGACGAGTTTGGTCAAGATGTGACCATCTGCGTCACTCCGCAGCACCTGCGTGAGCGAATGTGACCAGTTGCGTTACCTTGGGGCAGGGAGGATGTCGATGATCTGTAGCTGCAGATGGCGGCCACGGAACTGGTTCACCCCGATATGGGCCAGCACCGTCACCTCTCCACCGGCGGTCAACTCGCGAGCACGACCTGCAGCGCGAAACCAGATCGCCGGAATGCGGGTTTCATCGCCGCGAAAGGTCACCTGGACATGCTCTTCCCCACGTCCCACCAGCCGCGGAGTGCCATCGGTCCGCAGTCCAGAGATTTTGAAGAGCGGCTGTGCATTGGCCTGACCAAAAGGAGCCAGGCGTGCGACATCTTCCGCCAGCGACAGTGTCAGTTGTGCAGGTTTCAGTTCCAGGTCGTACAGACGCACCGGAGGATCACTGGAGACGACCAGGCTCGTCTGGTACTGAGCTAGCGTCTGCCGTAGCGAATCGATCTGATCGCTGAGCATCGTCAGCCCCCCCGCTGCAGAGTGGCCACCGATGCGTTGCACCTGCGGTCTCATCACCGGGTAGAGATCGGACAGCGGCAGTTCCGGGACACTGCGACCGGACCCGCGGGCGATATCGTCCTCGATACTGAGGACCCACACCGGACGGTGCAGTTGTTCGCTCATCCGAGCGGCGACGATCCCCACCACCCCCGGATGCCACCCTTGACGAGCAAAGATCACCGGTCCCTGCTGCGGATGCAGTCCATCCTTCAGTTCCTGGCGGCAATCCTCGGCCACCTGACTCTCGATCTCCTTGCGCTGCAGATTGAGAGTGGACAGTTGTTGCGCCAACTGCTGGCCCCGCTGTCGGTCATCGGTCAGCAGCAACTCCAGTGCTTCATCGGCATCGCCGATGCGACCTGCAGCGTTGAGATGAGGTCCGATCCTGAAGCCGATATCGACCGCATCCAGTTGCTGTCGATCGATCCTGCAAAGATCCATCAACGCTTCCAGTCCCGGCCTTCGTGTCACCGCCAGTGCTCTCAATCCATGCTTGACGATGATTCGATTCTCTCCGACCAGCGGGACCACATCGGCGACCGTTCCGAGGGAAGTGAAGGCGAGCAGTTCGACCAGCAGATCACGGGTGCGATCGTCGACCTTCTCTCCACCAGCATCTTCCCGAGCCAGCGCCCAGCATAATTTGTAGGCGACTCCCGCCCCACAGAGACCGCGCGACGGAGATGGACGATCGGGTCGATCGGGATGCACCAGCGGGACTCCCTCGATGACCTGGTGGACCGGATGATGATCGGTCACGATCACCTCGATCCCCAGTTGCTGGGCACGTTGCAGCGCCTCCAGGTCGTTGGAGCCACCATCGACAGTGACGATCAGATCGACCTGTGCCTCGGCGAAGCCGTCGATCACCTGGGGATGCAGGCCATACCCATCCGACACTCGATTGGGCAACCGGTGCACCGTCTCCACTCCGAGGTGCTGTAGCATCTCCAGCAGAACCGCGGTTCCACTGATCCCATCCACATCATAATCTCCGAAGACTGCGATGGTGCCTCCGGCATCCCGGACCGCAAGAATCATCTCGACCGCCACATCGATATCGGGAATTTCATCCGGTTGCAGTAGGTCGAGCATCCGAGGTTCGAGGAAAGCGTGCGCCTCAGCGGCTGTGGAGATCCCGCGCTGGATCAGCAAGCGAGCGATCCACGGGTTCAGATTCGCCTCACTAGCGAGAGCCGTTGCCTGCTCCTCATCGAACTCAAGCGGCTTCCACGGTCGAACGCTGCTGCTCTGCCCTGTAAGATTCAACGCGTCCCACCCTCACCAACCAGGTCACTCTGGTGCGTCTTCAGATGGTCCACCGCTCTGCGGAAGATGGAGAGTCCCAGCGGAACCGGCAATTGCTCCTCGAGAGGAATCGCTCCGTCGGGTCGGATCCTCATCCAACTGGGATGATGTTCGGGCCGTACAAAGCGTTCCGGGTGCGGCATCATGCCCAGCACCTTGCCATCCGCGGAGATCAATCCAGCGATGGAGCGATGGGACCCGTTCGGATCGTCCGGATAGCTGGCTACCGACTGGTCCTCGTTACAGTAGGAAAAGGCGACCTGTTCGGTCGGGAATTCCTGCCCCGGCTGATCGGGGAACCACTCGAAACGACCCTCCGAATGAGCGACAGGCATGAAGTACCGTTCACCCGGTGCAAACCAGGGACTCTCCTCCGACCCCGAGTTGAGGTAGACCCAGCGATCTTCGAATCGGCCCGACTGGTTCCACAACAACGCCCCGCGTCCCTCGCCTCCAGGCAGCAATCCAAGTCTTACCAGCACCTGAAAGCCGTTGCAGATCCCGATGACTAGACCACCTCGATCGACAAACCGCTGGAGTTGCGGGCGCAATCGTTGCTCGATGATGTGAGCGAGCACCGCTCCGCTGGCGACATCGTCGCCGAAGGTGAAACCACCGGGAAAGGCGACCAGTCCTACACCATCGAGAATCGATGGATCGCGACTGAGAGCGTTGACATGGATCGACTCGACCTCCGCCCCCGCAAGTTCGAGGGCATGGACAGTTTCCAGATCGCAGTTGGTCCCCGCCGCTCGCAGCACCAGCGCCCGCGGCGCACTCCTGCTCATGAGGTCGGCCATATCGCCTCCAGACTTCGCTTCCAGATCTGTTTCAACTCCCCGACACCGCTCTCGATACACCGATCCAAACCGTGGCGGATGATCAAAGTGGGCTCCACGACACTCCTTCCGATGCAAGTCAGCGGTATCCCTACCGCCTCAGCATCGGCGGTGATCCGCTCGACATCCGTATCCCTCACCTCCGCCAGGAATCGATGTGGTCCCTCACCGAAGAGGGATCGATTTCGATCATCTCCGAGGGCACCGATGTCGAGATCGAGTCCGACGCCACCGCCGCCAAAGGCCATCTCTGCAGCGGCGACCGCCAGGCCCCCATCGGAGAGGTCATGCAACGACCGCAGTTGGCCTGCGACAATCCACTGACGCACCTGCTGGAGCAATCTTGGCCCCAGTTGTCGATCGAAGGGGGCGGGGATCCCTCCCCCTCCGCCATGCAGCCACTGCATCAGGCTGCCGGGGATCGCCCCCTCGGGGCCGATCAGCATCATCGACGATCCCGCCTCCTTGAGATCGGAACCGGGCACCCGCAAGGGCCCCTTGGTGATCGAGATGGCGGAGACCAGCAGTACCGGAGGAATCGATCGAGAGACCCCTCCCGCTCGGTAGGTGTTGTGCAACGAATCCTTGCCCGAGATGAATGGGGTGCCGTAAGCCAGTGCAGCGTCTGCCGCACCGCGAGAACACTCGACGATCTGACCGAGAATCGCCGGATCCTTCACATCGCCCCAGGCGTAATTGTCGAGCAGTGCCGCGCGCTCGAGGCTCCCCCCCGACGCGATGCAGTTGCGCAGCGCTTCATCGACGGAGTGACACGCCATCTGGTAAGGATCGACCTCTCCCATTCCCAGGGTCAAGCCGCACGACACCACCACCTGATGGCTGCCATCGCGCAATGGATCGAGGGCGCAACCATCCATCGGTGCATCTCTGTCGGCACCGGCGAGTGGTCTCAAGGTCATCCGACCCTGCACCTCGTGATCGTACTGGCGGATCACCGGTTCCTTCGATGCGACGTTGCCATCGGCAAGGAGAGTGCAGAGCAGCTGCTGAGCATCGAGGTGGTCGACCTCGGCCTTGATCAGGGGCTTCGGCTCGGGTGGGATCGAAACTCTTTCCTGGGAGGGGCGACCGCCGTGAAGGAACTTCACATCCAGTTCACCGACCAACAGGTCGTGATGGAGCAGGCGCAACTTCCCATCGTCACGGAACTCTCCGAGAACGGCGCACTCCACCTCTTCCTCGAGCAGGATCTCTTGAATCCTCGCGAGCTTCGAGGGTTCGACGGCGAACACCATCCGCTCCTGCGCCTCGCTGATCCACACCTCGGTGGGACCGAGACCCGGATACTTGAGGGGAGCACGGTCGAGATGGATCTCGGCACCGGTCTCTTCACCCATCTCTCCCACCGCACTGGAGAAGCCGCCAGCACCGCAATCGGTCACCGAGCGACAGAGGTTTTCATCGCGGATTCTCATCATCGCATCGAGAACCTTCTTCTCTTCCAGCGGATTGCCGATCTGCACCGCACCGGAGGAATCCTGTTCCGAGTCCTCGGTTAACTCTCTCGAGGAGAAGGTCGCCCCGTGAATTCCATCGCGGCCCGTCTTGCCCCCGACCGCGACCACCAGATCGCCAGGGTGAACCTCTTTGTCGACATGCTCGCGTCGCATCAGCCCCACGGAACCGCAGAACACCAGCGGGTTGCCGACGAAGCCGGGGTGGAAATGAATCGCCCCGTTGGCCGTCGGGATGCCCATCCGGTTGCCGTAATCTCGAACCCCGGCAACCACTCCTCGGAGTAATCGACGAGGATGGAGGGTGCCGGTCGGAAGATTCTCAGCAGCGGTATCGGTCGGAGCAAAGCAGAACACATCGGTATTGAGGATCGGACGGGCACCGACTCCAGTGCCGAGAGTATCGCGAATCACTCCGCCGATGCCGGTCCCGGCTCCACCGTAGGGCTCCAGAGCACTGGGGTGATTATGAGTCTCGACCTTGAAGGAGACCCCCCACTCCTCGTCGATGCCGATCACACCCGCATTATCGCGGAAGATCGACCAGCACCACGGCAGATCCAGCTGGCGAGTGGCCTGAAAGATCGTCTCCTGCAGCAGGTTGCCGTAGCGAAGATCCCCGTGTCGAATCGCACCGGTCAGTGTCTTGTGGCAGCAGTGTTCCGACCAGGTCTGGGCAATCGTTTCCAGTTCGATTTCACTCGGTTCACGACCACGCTCGATGTAGTGCTGTCGAATCGCCTGCATCTCCGCCAGGTCGAGACTGAGTCCTCCATCAACACTGATGGCGACCAGTTCTTCATCGGAAGCTTCGATCAGAGGAATCTCCACCCGTCCCTGGCTGTGAGATGGAAACTCCCGGAACGGATCGGGAACCTGTTCCTCTTCGCCCCCACTGAAGGAGCGCCACTCGTCGACGATTCCGTTTCCAAGGCGACTGGCGAGTCCGTCGAGCATCGACACATTGGTCTCGATTCCACCGATGCGATATCGACGCGCGGTGCGAACCTGGCACTGGGAAGATACAAATCCGGATTCTGACATCGCATGGATGACGCTCTGCGAGACGGGATCCATCACCCCCGGTCGCCGTTGCACTACGATCGCAGCCTGATCATCATCGCGCGGGGGCATCGTCACTCCCGGATGGACCACCGCACGACAGGCGGGAGATCCGGCGAGAAATTGTTGCGCCAGTGCCTCGACTCGATCGGCATCTTGCTCGGGGATTCGCAGGTAAAAGATCGGGTCGGAAGCGAGCAGATCGCCCTCGTCCGGAGAGCAACCGACCGCCATGAGAGCTTCTCGCAGATCATGATCGGGACTCGGATTCGGATCCAGGTCGTGAAGGATGGTGACTGTATAGGTCAAGGACATCAGAGCTCCTGAACGAAAGCGACCCGAAAACCGAGCCGACAGACCGAGATTGTGCAGCCCCCCGGGGGGCCGAGCAAGCGCACCGGAGGAGACCGCAGCGGTGGTTCAGAAGCGGGGGGGTACCGCAGCCGTGAAATCAGGGCCGTGGTAGCCGGAGCACTGGCCTCGCAGGGATTCGCACCTTAGGATGACGGTTCATCCTGATGGGGAAAGGCACCGATGGAGAACGAATCCAGAGCTCATGGCCTCGATTTCGAGGCTCCGATCGTTGAGTTGGAGAACCGAATCTCGGAATTGCGCTCCTTCTCGGAGAGTTCCGAAATCGACCTCTCCGGCCAACTCGAGGAGTTAGAGAAGAAGTGCGAAGAGAAGAAGAAGGCCATCTACACCCACCTGAATCCGTGGCAGCGGGTCCAGATCGCACGCCATCCACAACGCCCACTGACCAGTGATTACATCAAGGGGTTCGTCTCTGACTTCCTCGAATTACACGGGGATGGGGCGTATCGCGACGATCCTGCCATCGTCACCGGACTCGGGCGGATTCGCGGTCGCAAGGTGATGATCGTCGGCCACCGCAAGGGCAGGACCAATCCCGAAAAGGTCGCCTGCAACTTCGGCATGCCCCACCCCGAGGGTTACCGCAAAGCGATGAAAAAAATGCGGCTGGCGGAGAAGTTCAACATTCCCATCATCAGTTTCATCAACACCGCAGGAGCCTTTCCCGGGATCGAAGCTGAGGAACGGGGTCAGGCGTTTGTCGTCGCAAAGAACCTGCAAGGAATGGCTTCCTTGCGAGTGCCTGTGATCGCCATCGTGATCGGCGAAGGAGGCAGCGGCGGAGCGATTGGAATCGGAGTGGCCGATCGAATCTTGATGCTGGAAAACTCCTACTATTCGGTCATTTCCCCCGAAGGGTGCGCCGCCATCCTGTGGAAAGATGCGAGCCATGCACCGCGCGCCGCGGAGATTCTCAAACTGACCAGTTCTGACCTGTCCCGCTTCGGCATCGTCGATGAGGTGATCACGGAACCGGTCGGCGGAGCTCACCGGGAGCACCGGGAGATGTTGCAAAGGGTCGAGGAAACGATTCTTCGACACCTCGATGAGATTACCGACATCGACCCGGACCTGCGCAAGGAACAGCGCTTCCGCAAGTACATGGACATCGGACGATTCGCCGATCAGCAGGAACAGACCCTCGAGGATCGAGGATGATCGAACTGTTCTGGGTGGGCGGCCCCCTCTTCATGCTGCCGTTGATGATCTCCTCGGTGCTGGTAGTCACGATCGCCATCGAGCGTCACCGTCGTTTCCGCCTCGCCTCGGTCGACTACGAGTGGTTCCTGACCGAGATTCGAGGTGCCATCCAGAGCGGTGGCATCCCCTCGGGCCTCGAGGTCGCAGATCAGATTCCGGGCCCCATCGCTGCTGCCTGGAGCGCGGGACTCCGCTCTCACCGCTACCCGTTGGCAGTCCTGCGGGAGAAGATGGACTCCGTCTCCATCGCCGAGGTTCAGCGGCTAGAGAAGTATCTGCCACTGGTGGGAGTGATCGCCCAGGTGGCTCCACTGATCGGGATTCTGGGCACCGTCTGGGGGATGATCGGATCCTTCGAGGGTGTCGCCGAAGGCCTCTCCAGTGGTGCCGGTATCAATGGAGAATTGCTCGCTCAAGGGATCGGTCAAGCACTGGTCACCACCGCATCTGGACTGGCGGTGGCGATCCCCGCCACCTTGCTCCATCACTGGCTCAGCCACCGGGTCGATCGATTCATCGCCGATCTCGATCGGTCTCGCTCGGATCTGGTGGAGATCCTCTCCGCCAGCAGCCCACGCAAGAAAACGGGAAAGCCAGTGCAAGACAGGGAAGCATCGGTGGTATGAGAAATCAGGGCCCACGCTCTCGACTCGGTCGAAGAAGACTCACTCCTCGTTGGGGCGATTCGCTGGCTCCACTGCTCGACGTGATCTTCTTGCTGGTGATCTTCCTGCTCGTCTCCGCCCGATTTGATCAGACCCGGACCATCATCGTCGATCTTCCCGAAGCAAAGGGCACCGTGGTGCAGTCCTCGTCCCTCGATCCATTGGTCCTGCTACTACTGGAGGACGGATCGATGCGCTGGCGAGGAGATCTCATCTCGCCTTCACAGTTGACCGATCAATTGACCCAGTTCCCTCCGGAGCAGCGATTGCGGCCCTTTACCGTCCAGGCGGATCGAGGTGTTCCGCTCGAATCGGGGATCCAGTTGCTCGAGATGCTGCGTCTTCTGGGCTGGAGTCAGGTTGAATTCGAGGTCTCAGGCACCCCAGATGCCACTGGATTCCTTGAGGATCGAGACTCCGAGGGCTAGCATGGTAGGACAAGATGGTTCCCAAGAGACCCTCAATAGCCGTTCACTCCCGGGAGGAGACGCAATGCCCTGCGAGCCCAGAATCCATTCCGATGATTCTCTAGTATTTTTTGGCCCCTGGTCCCGTTGGCTACCCCTGGTACTGGCGACAGTCGTTGGACTGACCCTGCCGGGGTGCGGCGGCGGCGGTGATGAATCCGGTGGAGATGCCACCGCCTCATCCAGCAGCCCAGAACTGATCGAGCAGGTCGAGGAAATGCTGTCGGAAATCGATCAACTGGTGGTCATGGCCAAGGATACCGGAGCCGATCGATACAAAGCGACAGATCTGAAGGCCGCCATTAAACTGGTCGGCCGCGCCAAGGAACAACTGGAGGACGGAAACGCCAAGAAGGCTCGCACCACCGCCAGAAGTGCCAAGCGAAAGTTAGAGAGTGTGGTCGAGGAAACCGAAAGTCTCGCTGGAAAGATGAAAGCGGTGGAGACCAAGGTCGCTCAATACGCAAAGAAGCTCGCCGAGGTGAATGCACTGGGAGCAGAAAAGACCTCCGGTTCGGATATGGAGGGAGCGACACGATCGTACGAGAAGGCGATGGGTTACATCGAGAGTGGCAAGGCCAGCAGTGCCGGGAAGTATCTCGGGTATGCCATCTCTGACCTCGACCGCGTCATCGAACAGTTCAATGCGAACGCCAAGAACAAGACCTCCGCCGATACAGAGAAGGCACTGATGGCCGAGAAGCGTCAACTGGCCATCGATGCCGGCGCCGAGGAGAAGGCTCTCAGAGATCTGGAGTACGCACGAGATCGTGAACGTCTCGGAGATCAGGCCTATGAGAGCAGTGATTTCGACTCTGCAAGCCGTCACTTCCGCGATGCAAAGACCGGATATATCGGAGCGCTGGAGACCGCTCGTCGTGAAGACTCCGCGATCGCCATCGGTACCAATAATGGTGCTTCCGATGGTGACCGTGGCGGTCAGGATGGCGAAGTTCCAGGAGTGGATCAGATCGATATCCCCGACATCGGTACCGGTGGCGACCTCGACCTCTCGACCGACCTGGCGAGCCTCTTCTCCGGAGCCGCCGAGTACAACTCGGCCAAGGGATCGCTCCATCTCAGTTGGGCTGATGGCACCGAATTGAAACAGGACATGACACGGCTTCTGGGTGACCCTGCCAATACGCACTTCGAAGGAGATGAAGGAGTGGGTCAGGGCCAGGATGGTGCTTACGTGCTGGCGGGAAACACCTCCGGCTACTGGACCGTCAACGCTTCCTTTGAAGATGGAGTCCGAGTACGGGCCAAGGTGCTGTTCCAGTTGCTGATCGACAAGCCCAACTTCGAGATCATACTGATGTCCGATGGAGCCCAGGATTTTTATGCGGCGTCCTACGGCGCTCACGCCAGAGTCTACAAGAATGGCCTTCCCGTCGGCAACATGAGTAGTCCCATTTCCACTTACAAGAAAAGCCCGAAGGACTGGGTACAGAAGCGTGAGCCCTACGAGTTCGAGTTCATCTACTACAAGCGTGGCGACGACAAGGGAGTCCTCGAGGCCAAGATCAATGGCGAGACCACGGTCAAACTGAAGACCGATCGCTTCCGCAAGGGGTTCCCCGGATTCCGCTGGACCGATACCAAGTTCATCATCCAGGAGCTGGAGATCTCGGGAATCGTCGATGAAGAGTGGGCCGAGTCGGAACTGAAGAAGGTCGCAGCGGGAACTCGTGGAGAGTCCACGGGAGACGATTTCGACTTCTAGAATTCAGGCCCCACGAAGAGAGCTCAACCGATGAAGAAGACGGTACTGAATGCGGCGCATCAGCGTCATGGTGCAAGACTGGTCGAGTTTGGTGGCTTCGAGATGCCAGTCTGGTACTCCGGTCTGACCGAAGAGCATCATGCCGTTCGCCAGCGTGCCGGCGTGTTCGACCTGTGCCATATGGGACGATTCGAGATCGTCGGAGATGATCCGGTGGCAGCGCTCGATCGGGTCGTCACCCAGGATGTCTCTCGCATGAAAAAGGGCCAGGTTCGTTACTCGCTGGTCTGTAACGATGAAGGTGGAGTGCTCGACGACATCTTGATCTATCGCCTGCCCGATCGACTCTGGCTGGTCGTCAATGCCGGCAATCGCCAGAAGTTGCTGCACTGGTTTGGCGAGCGCCTGGTCGGTGCCAAGGTGATCGATCACAGCGAAGATCTGGCGATGGTCGCCTTGCAAGGACCGCTTGCCTGCTCACTGCTGGCTCCACACATCGATCGAGCCCACCACCGTGCCGTGGCAGATCTCGGTTACTACCGCATCTCCCGTGCTCAGGTGAAACTGACTGGAACCCCCATCGATGGGTGGATCTCACGCACCGGCTACACCGGGGAGGATGGCTTCGAACTCTACATCCCCTCTGGCTCGGCGGAGTCGGTGTTTGATGCCCTGTTAGACCTCTCCGATGAAGTGATCCCCTGTGGACTCGGTTGCCGTGACACCCTGAGACTGGAGGCGGGGATGCCGCTTTACGGTCACGAACTGTCGGAGCAACAGGACCCGATCGGAGCCGGACTCTCCTTCGGGGTCTCCCTCGACAAGGAAGGCGGATTCATCGGTGAGCCAGCGCTGCGTGAAGTGGTCGCCCGCGGCCCCAGGCGACAGTTGCGTGGATTCGTGGTCGAGGGGAAACGACCGGCGCGTCAGGGCGCAGTCATCCTGCACGATTCGCGACCGGTCGGAGTGGTGACCAGTGGATCGCCGTCGCCGACTCTCGGAGTGCCCATCGCTTGTGGATATGTCGATTCCAGCGTCAGCGAGGAAGCGCCGCTGGAGGTCGATCTGAGGGGCAAATCCGCCCCTCTGAGCCCTCATCCCTTGCCTTTCTACCGCCGAACCGCTGAAACTGCCCACAGCGAGTGACAGAAGAGTGCCACTTCCCTCTTGCAACTCGGCGGTGTCTCGATCATATTTCGCCGCGGAAGCACCGATCAATCGACGCCCTCGATCCACGAGGTAGATGGCGTCGAGATCCACAGAAGGAGTCCTGAAACCATGTCGAATGTCCCCACCGATCGCCAGTACCTTTCCTCTCATGAATGGGCCCAACAAGTCGAGGGTGTCGTCGTGGTCGGGATCTCCGAGCATGCCGCCGAGGAACTGGGAGAACTGGTCTTCATCGAGCTCCCTGCCAAAGGGGATGAAGTGGTTTTCGAGACTCAATTTGGTGAGATCGAATCGGTCAAGGCAGTCAGTGGCCTCAACTCTCCGGTCACCGGCAAGGTGGTCGAGGTCAACCAGGAGTTGATCGATAGTCAGGCCGCCATCAGCGACTCCCCCTTCGAGGACGGGTGGCTGATCAAGGTCGAGCCCGCCATCGACTCGGGACTCGACCTCTTGCTCGATCACAAGACCTACCAGGCTCAACTGGACGGTTCCTGATTCCGGTGCCGGAATCGACTCCGCTGCAAACTGCCCCTCGCAGCGAGAGTTCATTTCATCTGGTCGTGCCCGGCCCCCTGTCGGCAGCGGAAAACATGGCGCTCGATGATCTGTTACTCGATCAACCGGGCTGGTTCCTCCGATTGACACGCTGGCGACAGCCGGTGGTGAGCCTCGGTCGCTTCCAGTCGTGGCCAGAATCCTGTACTGACGAGCGATCCGCATTCCCCCCGATCCATCCCGCTGGGGAAGTGGAGCCACCTCCAGACACCCTCGCTGCGGTGCGAAGAGCGACCGGTGGTGGTGCCATCCTCCACGGTGAAGACTTGACCCTCGCCATCGCTGGCGATTGTCCTTCCCCTGTCTTCCCCCACCGCCGGCCGACCGCAGTCGCCCACCGCATCTCCTTGCTGCTCGCTCGCCTGTTCGAGGGACGTGCCACCAGTCGTGGCGGAGAGGTGCAGGAGGCGTCGATGCAGCACATCACCGATTGCTTCCTGCGAAAGTCGCCCAGCGATGTGGTGGTCGAGGGGACCGAGGGATCGATCAAGGCGGGAGGAATCGCTCTCGCATTTCGACAGGGCCGGGTGCTGATCGAGGCCAGCCTTCGTCGCGACCTGCTCGATGCACAGCCGGATAACGATCTCCAACAGTTGCATCGCCTCGGTCTTTTCCTCGGGTTGAAGGCGGGATCGAGCAGCGTAGGAGATCTGCCCCTGCAATGGCAAGGCCCACTCGCTCGCCGAGTGGAGCAACGCTTCGGTGATCCGCACTGGAATCACGGTTAGAGTTCAGTCGCTCCATCTGCGCCGCGAACTTGCCACCAGTCTCTGAGCGATTCCACATCTCGAACGATCTGTCGACGCAGCGCATCGAGAGATTCGAAGCGCCGCTCCCCCCGAAGCCGCCGATGCAACTCGACGGTGATGATCTGCCCGTAGAGATCTCCCTCGAAGCCATCGAGGTGAGCCTCGAGTCGATCGAGTTGCGGATCGAAGGGGGTACCCTCCGGCGCTTCCGGGGTGCCGAAGGTGGGACGCCGCCCGATGTTGATCGCTGCCGGCCAACTGTTCGATTCGTTGTCGCTCGCAACCACTTCACCGGGGCTCTTCGATGTACCAGGAATCGATGTACCAGGAATCGATGTACCAGGAATTGGTGTACCGAGAATCACTGAACCGAGATAAACCCCCACCGGGGGTACCAGAACCGGTCCGGGGTCGAGGTTGGCAGTGGGAAAGCCGATCGAAG
>JABHOG010000109.1 GCA_018694835.1 Planctomycetota bacterium
ACGCTCAATGCCAGTTGCGGGCTGTCTGCATTGACCTGGTCGAGCCAGTCGAACATCTCGGCGACCTGTGTTGGCAGTGGCCAGTGTCCGGAGCGTTCGGTCAATCCCTCGACGATGTTCATCTTGATCTTCTTGTAGCCCTGTTGCTTGTAGATCTTTTCGGTGCGATGGGCGCATTTGACCGAGACCACCGCATCTGCTTTTCCATGGAGGATGCCGATGGCGACCTTGTCCTTGGCCAGTTTGTTGTGGTTGACCGTGAGCACGTTGCCGGCGTGGGCGACGATGCCATCGACCAGTTCCGTGTATGCGCCGGCGAACCAGTAGCAGAAGAACGCCCCCTGGCTGTGGCCGTAGACGTATACCTTGTCGATGGGGAACTTGCTCTTGAAGTGACGGATGAGCCCGGCGATGTGATCGCCATCGGGTTTGCTCTGGGTGAAGTTGAAGGTGTCACCGCCACCTGGGGTCATCCCTTCCGGTGCGATGACGATATCGTTTCCGCGAAAGCCGCCGTTACTGATCGGGTAGTTCCAGAACGCCCAGCCCCAGGTCAAGCCGGTGCCATGGAGCATCAACACCAGGTTTGGCGGTTTCTTTGGATTGATCTGGTGCGGCAGTCGGTACCAGTACGACTTCCCCTCAGCGGATGTCCATTCCAGCGTCTGGCCTTGCGGCGCATTCGGCGATGGCGCCACCTTGTCGACCTCGCCGTACTTCTGCGCCGAAGCCTCGGCGCAGAACAGAAGGACAACGAGGAGCCCGGCCAACAGAACCCGGCACTGGAAGGGGATGTTCATCGGTATTCTCCCTGGTTTCGATCGATTGTATTGACTCCAACATCGTCAGTATCTTCCTCCACCGGTTGGCCGACAAGTCTCGAGTGGAGCCACACGGTGGCCGGGCATCTACGGAGGCCGCACCCGAACTCGGGGAAGTGAAGCGCCTCGAGAACCTCCAAAGGGTCATGGCCAGGGTCCTACCCACAACAGGACAGTCTTCCGTGATGGGGCACCTGGTCCGAGACCGAGATTCAAATAATCCACTCGCTTCCGACAACTACTTTGCTGAGACTACGACAATTGTGCCATCCCTGCTCGGGATCTTCGGACCAGACTCCGATGCATTCACCGACTGCTTCTCGAAGGAGAGTGTCCATGCAAAATTACACCAGTTGTGTTTCTATTCTGGTGCTACTGCTATGTATCGTTTGCTCGCCAGCGGTAGTTGGGCAACTCCCTCCGGTACCTTTCCCCGCCGAGAATCCACCGACGGAGGAGAAGCGTGTGCTCGGCAAGATCCTGTTCTGGGATGAACAGCTCTCGAGCGACGACACCGTCGCCTGTGGTACTTGTCATCGGGGGAGCGCCGGTGGTGCCGATCCCAGGCTCGGCTCACACCCCGGTTCGGACGGATTGTTCGGGACCAGTGACGACACCATCGGCTCACCGGGGGTCGCCCGTGCCGATCTCGCTGGGATTCCGCTGCTGGACTCGCTGTTCGACTTCGATGTTCAGGTGACGGGCCGTTCTGCTCAGCCGGTCATCGGAGCGCAATGGGCTCCGGAGATGTTCTGGGACGGGCGCGCCAGCGGCACATTCATCGATCCACAGACGGGACTGGTGAGTATAGCCAGCGGAGGGGCTCTGGAGAGCCAGGCGGTCGGACCGCTCCTCAGCGATGTGGAGATGGCCTTCGAAGGTCGTACCTGGGATGATCTGGTGACGAAGATGGAGATGGTGTTGCCGCTGGCACTCGGCACCGACTTGCCTGCGGATGTAGCGGCGATCCTGGTCGGGGGCACCGACTATCCCTCACTGTTCGACGCTGCCTTCGGATCGCCGGAGATCACCGCCGAGCGAATCGCTTTTGCCATCGCTACCTACGAGCGGACGCTGGTCCCCGACCAGACTCCCTTCGACCTCGGTACGTTGACACCGCAGCAAGAAGCGGGCTTCAATTTTTTCAACAGTAACGTCATGGTTTGCAGAAATTGTCACGTTCCGCCGCTCTTCACCGACAACCAGTTCTACAACATCGGTCTACGCCCATCGGATGAAGATCTCGGAAGATACAATGTCACCGGTGATGTTGGACATCGAGGTCGCTTCAAGACGCCGACTCTCAGGAATGTGGGTCTGCGACCGGCCCAGATGCATGTCGGCTGGGTGATGGATGTGCAGGACGCGATCGATTACTACAACGCGCCGGCTTGGCCCGCTGTCGATCTTGTGACAGGTCATACCCAGTTCACCGCAGAGCAGAATCAGATCCCCATTCCCGGAACTCCGCCGGGGGCAGCCCCCATCTATAACGACATCTTCGTGCCCACCCAGTCCCAACCGGTGGTGATCGATTTCCTCACCAATGGGCTGACCGACCCACGGGTGGCAAACGAAACCTTCCCCTTTGATCGACCAACGCTGCAGAGCGAATTGCCCGCCCTGGTTCAGTTCGTACGGGGCGACTGCAATACGGACGGAGTCCATGATCTCTCCGATGCCATATCAGTACTGATCGTACTGTTCCCCACGCCAGTACCCCCTACGATGGATTGCGAGGACGCCTGCGATGGAAATGACGATGGGGCGATCGATCTCGCAGACGTCATCGGGGTGCTCTCGTGGATTTTTGAATCCCCGGCGATTCCTCTGCCCGCTCCCACGAACTGTGGACCGGACCCGACGACGGCAGAGTCGCTGGAGTGTTCGGTTTACCCCAACTGCCCTTGAACACCGGTCCCCGCCGTTGACTTGCACTGGAAGGAAGCACCGGAAGAAAGTTGCGGCGCACGCCACCCTCGCCGGGATTCAGTGCAGAAGCTTCCACACGGACAATTCAGAGCGGCAACACTATCGAAGCCAACCAGCAGAAGTGAGTGATTCGATTCGAGCCCACTGCATCTTCGTGCACGGCGATTATTGCTGTGGTTTTTCTTTCAACAACATCTCTGCCAGGGCATAGCCGACCAGTGAGTAGTTGGAGGCGGAACCGTTGTAGTGGCAGTACCAGTGACCGCCCCGGCTCTCGAACTCCTGGTTCAGTGCCGGAGTCGGCAGGTGATTCTGCTCGGTGTCCTCGATGCCCTTTTCGCGCTTTTCATTCCACCAGTCATCGCTGATACGCCGTAGTTCTTGCAGACGAACATCCCAGTAATCACTGGTGGGGACAAAATAGACCCGTTCCAGCGCAGGGTCATCGGCCACCGCTTGTTGTGCCTTGCGGAAGTTCATCATCGCCATCGCTTCGCCGTCGTCTGGGTTCTTCTTGGCCCGGGCCGCCATCTCGTGCCCTCCGACCCCCATCTCGCCGATGGCGATGGGTAGATCCGGAGCCTTCAGATCCTTGCGCACATCTTGAAACATCGCCGCCAGGTTCTTCGAGTAGTTGGCGATCAACTGATCACCGATCCGTTCACCATCGACCTGGACATGCCACTGGCAGAAGTCGTTCCAACCCTGGAACCAGGCCATCCCCGCCAGCTCGTAGCCCTGACCCTGATAACCCGGCACCACATCATCGATATTGGCGAGGCACTGTTCGATCTCCGAGATCATCTGTCTATAGAAGTGACCCACCTTGCGCTCCTGACCGTCCGCGGCCTGACGTTCCAGCATCGCAGCGTCGGCATCGGTCGGTTTTCCAGCAGCGGGGGAGCGGAAATCACAGTACACATCCTTACCGCCCCATGCGGTCTTGATCAGCAACACCGGCTCGTCGAAGTGTTCCCCGACGATGGCACCAAACAACAACTCGGGACCGATCTCTTGGTCGCCATAACCCCAACCCACCGTCAACGGGCCGTGCTTCTTGTTCTTCGCTTGCCAGGAGATGGTCACATCGTCGCGGGTCTTCCACGATCCATCATCCGC
>JABHOG010000110.1 GCA_018694835.1 Planctomycetota bacterium
CGCGCTCGTGAGTTTGCCCTGGGCTACCTGAACCGCTACGTGGTCGAAAAGAAGCAGCCATCGGGGCAGCGAGGAGCGGTCGAGGGGCTGGTGGCGACCACCTGCTTCCTCGCCATCAGCGACATGGGCAGTGTCGGGAAACTCTCTCCCGATACCCGCAAGGCACTCGATCACATGTGGAGTCTCCAGGACGAGGATGGCGCTTGGAGTGCCTGGCTCAAGTGCGGTTGGCCGCCCTTTGAAGCCGATGACCACTTCGGTGTGACGCTGGCGGCTGTGACGGCGGGAGTGTTGCCGCAGTCGTATCGAGGTACCGCTGCGGCCGCCGCGGGGATCGTGCGTTTACGAGGGTGGCTGCGGGACCACCCGCCACAGAATCTTCACCACAAGGGGATGATGCTGTGGGCGGCGTCGGGGCTCGATGGAGTGCTCGATGGACTGGTCGATGATGAGACGAGGAAGAAGTGGAGTCGTGAACTTCTCGCCGGCCAACGGCCCGACGGAGGCTGGCGCTTGGTCGATGTGGGGGCGGGGAAATGGAAACGGCCTGAAGATGTCGCCGACAAGTTGCCCAGTGATGCCTACGCCACGGCATTTTCCATCTTTGTACTTCGCCAGGCAGAAATACCTGTCGACCATCCACAACTGCAACGAGGTCTCGAGTGGCTGCGCCAGAGCCAGCGCGAGAGTGGACGGTGGTTTGTCCGATCACCCAAGCGTGACGGCAAGCATTACATCAGCCACGCTGCGACGATGTTCGCCATCCTGGCGTTTGACAGCTGCGGCGAGGAATCCTGATCATCTCTCCTGATCATCTCCTGGTGGATGCGGTATCGGTGGCGGCTTCGGCGACCGCTTTCTCCAGTGCTTCCAGTTCGGCGGTACCCTGCAACGCCTTGTTTTCACGGGCGTACTCGATGATCGATTTGTGCTTGTAGTAAATCTCGCTCGGATCCATGCGACGCCACCTGGTTTGGGTGTCCGCAAATGTGGGGTCTGCCCCTGCTTCGAGTAGCTTGGGGATGATGTCCAGGTTGTGCTTGCAGCACTTCCTTGCGGCGGAGAGCAGTGGACGCGAGTTTTCATCGCCTTGATTCACATCGGCACCTGCATCGAGCAGCAGCTGGACGATCTCGGTTGAGTGCCTGCACCGATGAGCCCCTGAGACTTTGAGGCAAGAGGTGATCATGGAGATGCCTTGCGGATCTGGATCGGCTCCCAGTTCCAGCAGAAATGAGATCACTTCAGGGGATTTCTTGCTCGAGATGGCAGTTCCCAGTGCATCTGCTCGCGCGACTCCATCGAAGCTGGCTCCATGTGATAACAACCAGCGGATCTTGTCTTGCCATTCTGGATCGATAGATTCCTTCTTCTCTGGCGGCTTCGGCGGCTCCAGGCCCTTGCTGAGGTAAGCGATCTCGATTTGCGTCCTGGCGAGATTGAAGGACTGATCTTCAGCCTTGCTGGCATTTTCATTCTCGTACGCCGGTGAATCAGGGGAACCCTTTTCGATCAGTTGAGTCAGGGGCGAATGCCTACGCATCTCTGTACCCGATTTTCCGTCCACATCCGCGCCCAGTTCGATCAGAAGATCTCCGGTGATCTTCCAGTTAGACCCGGGCTCAGCGTGAAGATTCAAATCCAGCGGAGTCTGACCAAATAGCCACACGGAATCGAGGTCGGCCCCGGCCTCGGCTGCTGCACGGATGATCGCAGTCTTTTTCTCGTATGCCGCCGGGGTGGACCCATCATTCAACATTTTAAACTGGATGAGGGTCGTGCCGAAGGCGGAGCGCTCCTCGTGATCGATGGGCATGCCACTGGCAAGAGCCATTTCCAGCCGATCGACCGACATGCTGGCCAGCATCCATCGAGCGCTTTTTTCTTTTTTGTCAAGCGAGGACCAGGGGACGCGGGCTTCGATGAAGTTGTAGATGAAGGGGGCAATCACCAGCAGGAGAGGTACGATCCATCTTGTCGGGCGGAACTTCTTCCTCTCCGGCAGCAACGGTTCATCTCCGTATTCAGGCTGGTGTTCATCAATATCCACCCACTGATTGGTATTCATCGCTGGCTCCCTCCTTCTGGAATTTCAGTACCTATATTGTTGAAATCCGATTTCCAGGGGAGATCGGACAGCAAGAATATTCAGGTGAACTGGCGTCCCAATGGAAACCAACAGTGGATCTTTGCCGATTCAGACGGTAGAGACCGCAAGCATTACATCAGCCACGCTGCGACGATGTTCGCCATCCTGGCGTTCCACAGCTGTGGCGAACCGCTCTGATCATCTTCTTACGGAACTGGTGACCTGATTGAGCGAGGCGTCTTGAGCCCAGCGTAACTCGGCCGCGATTCCATCGATGAGTCGCTGGCGCTGCTGAGAGCTCTTGATCCCTTGGGTCAACAGTGGCCAGGTGTAAGTCTCGAGGGCGATGTGTGGCGGATCCTGTTTCCGTGAGAGTGCTTCGGTCAACAAGGCTTGCGCATCGTCACGAGTGGTGTGCAACTTTCCATGCTTTGCCTTGGATAGGGGCACATGGAAATGGGTCCTGACCTCGGAGATGGTAGACAGATCCTGTTGCTCGATTTCCCCAAGATCGGAGAGGCGTACGGTGCTTCCATCTTTCATCTTGAGGGCACTTTGATGCAAATAACGAGGTTCGCTGTGTTCGAGTAATTCCCGGTAGGCTGCCGGAGAACGACTTGGATTCGGTAATGCGATGGCACTTGTGATGTGGGTTTTACCGACGAGGATCCCGGCGCGGTCGAGGCGGCGCCAGTCTTCCAGTGGAGAGCGATACAGAACCGCCGAGTGACAGGCATCGAGATTGACGGTCCAGTGGCGACGCAATAACCCTTCCGCACGAGAGCGATGGCATTGCAGGGTCCTGGTCAGCCCGGGGAGCGCTGGTTTCAGGTATTCCTTCCAGAAGGAGATCACATCTTCAGCACACTCGAAGGTGGTATCGGGTTCCGGCTCTGCATTGAGAGCGATGTGGATGCCGGTCCGCTGTTCGATCTGGGCCAGATGGGCGACTATTTTCAGGTAGCCGGCCGCCATCTTCTCGAGGATTGCTGGAGTGTTACCCGCAGGGCGGTAACCACCTCCCAGGGTCGAGATGGTCAGGTGGCGGGCATCCGGTTCGATTCGAGCCATCACATCTGCGATGAGGCAGGTGGTTTTGGCGCGGGCGACATGGGCCCAGGAAGGCAAGTAAACCTGGTCCTTGACGATCTCGGAATGAAAGTTCTTCAACGGGAAGGCATTGGCGCTGTAGACGTGGAGATTGAGATCTCGCAACTGGTCACCGAGTGACTCCGCGACTCCCTTTCGAGACAACTGCCCCGCCAGGCTCTGGCCGATGTGAGGCGAGATGGCGAAGGGTTCGCCGGGGCACACCTGGTCCCGGACAGGAATTACGTAGTCGTCGATGGCAGACATGAAATCCCGGAGTGACGACGCCGGGTGCGCATTCATCTCGTAACCGAGCGGGCGGCTATTTTGTCCTTGGGTGATGTACATGGAAGTTAGGGTGCTCCTGTCTTCGACATGACGCTTCCGGAAACGCCCTCGATGGAACTGTCGGTGAGGGAAATTCCATAAAGGGTCAGATTACCCTCGACGCTTTGGACGAGAATCCCGTCGCGGCCATCGATGGCGGTGACATTGCCAGTGATGTAGCGGATCTCCAGCGCGCCGTTTCGGCCCCATACCTCGATGTCGCCCGAGATCTGTCCAAGTGAGCAATCGCCTGCTCCATCACGAATCTTGATGGGACCCTCGAAGCTGGTCACGGAACAGGGACCATGTCCGGATGAGATGATGAGGGATCCGCCTCCTCCGGCCACATCGATCGATCCCTTCAAACTGGTGATCGATAGATCACCGGAGAAGTCCGCGACCGAGATGTCCCCGCTGCTGTCCTGAATCTTGAGGGCAAAACCGGAGTCATCGGCTGCTGGTATCATGATGTTGAGATGGACCCGGCATTCTTCCCCAGCCTCGAGCGGCGGTTCGATGACGCGAATCCTCTTGAGACCTGCAGTGGAGCCATCGATGGAGAGGCGTACACCGTCACTCAGTTTTTGCTGACGCCGGGGATCGGAGGCGTGACAGACCACCTCTGCGGTGGCGACGATCTGGTTGGCGGACCGATCTCTGAGGATCGTCAGTGAACCAGGGCCGCACATCAGGGTCAGTCTTTCGAGTCCGTTGGTGGCCACCGTTTCGGTGATGGTGGGGTGAATCGAGGGTGTGGTGGGAATCCGTTCGACGGTGGATCTGGCTGTCTCGACCGACTCGATCGGGTCCGCAACCGGCTCTTCGATCACTACTTCGGCCACTTCGATGGCAGCCGCTTCTTCGATCACCACCTCGGCCAGTTCGATGGCCGCCGCTTCAATCTCTGTAAAATCGACTTCCGCAGTCTCGATCTCCTCGATCGGGTCGGGAGCCGGGGCAGTATCTTCTCTCGCATCGGCGGCCCGAGCGAGCGCCTGGTCGACTGCTTCGAGCTGCTCTGCGGTGGGGATTCTCACCACCACTTCCTCGGTGGGTACCGCTCCCACCGAATCGGCCGGGTAGAGTTGCAATAGTTTGGTTCCCGAGGATCCATCGGACGCAGGTCTGACTCCGGCTTCCTCTTCATCGGCAAATACAGGGGCGACTCCCGCGGCCAGTTCAATCGGTGTGGAATCTACCACGGCTGAAGCCTCTTGCTGGGGCCGTGGCTGGTGTTGGGGAGTGGATCCGCAACTGGTCAGGAGCAACAGAGGCAGCACCAGCATGAATCCGGGAATTCCGGATTCAGGGCGGGCTGGCGGGATGTGGATCATTCTCTCTCCTCAATCTTGTGGGACAGTCCGGTAGTGTAACACGGAGCCCGGGGCGAGGGGAGGGAAGCGGAGCATCCTGCGAACTCGAGTCTCCCTGGAACGGCCAGGGAGTTCACTTCGCTGTGGGTCTTGCCAGAGAGCGCTGATTGGGTGACGATTACATGACCTCAGGAGGGAGGGCAATGGCCGATCTGGAGCATGATCTCACCACTCTCAGAGAAGATTTCACCCGCGTCCGTGATGAGGTCGGCAAGATCCTCGTTGGCCAGGACGAGGTGGTGGAAACGGTTCTGATTGCACTCTTTTGCGGTGGCCACGTGCTGCTGGAAGGGGTCCCGGGGCTAGGCAAGACACTGCTGGTCAGGACCCTGTCCGGTTGCCTCGATTTGAATTACTCCCGCATCCAGTTCACCCCCGATCTGATGCCGGCGGATATCACCGGAACTCGTATCGTGACCGAGGATGAAAAGGGCCGGAAAGGTTTCCAGTTCGAACCGGGGCCGATTTTTGCCCAGGTGGTGCTGGCGGACGAGGTTAATCGGGCCACGCCGAAGACTCAGTCTGCATTGCTCGAAGCGATGCAGGAGGGGGAAGTGACAGTCGGCAGGGAGACTCATCGGCTCGAACAACCGTTCATGGTACTGGCCACCCAGAACCCCCTGGAGATGGACGGGACCTACCCGCTTCCAGAAGCGCAATTGGACCGCTTCCTCTTCAAGGTGCATGTGCCCTTCCCCGATCGAGATGAGTTGAATGAAGTGCTGACAAGGACCACCGGAGCTCATTTCGGTGAGGTCGCTGCGGTCCTCGATGGGCCGACCATCGAGAAGCACCGTCAGCGGGTTCGGATGGTGGAAGCCGCTTCTCACGTGCAGGATTACGCCGTGCGAATGTTGCTGGCGACCCATCCCGATGGGGATGGGTCGCCCGAGATGGTGACCCGCTGGGTTCGCTACGGTGCCAGCCCAAGAGGAGTGCAAGCGATGCTCCTGGGCGCCAAGATGAGAGCGGCACTGGCTGGTCGTGTTCATGTGGCTTTTGAAGATATTCGTGATACCGCCCCGGCGGCATTGCGCCACCGAGTACTGCTCGGATTCGAGGGGGAGGCGGAAGGAATCAACACCGACCAGGTCGTCGCTTCTGTCATGGCTGTGGTGCCAGAGGTGGTCGGAGATGCAGCGGCCGCAGTATGAGCGAGGTAGGGGAGGTAGAAGAACCACTCCTCGATGAGGATTTTCTTGCGCGTTGCGGCAAATTAGCGCTCCTCTCACGCAAGATGGTGCAGGGAAAGTTGCGTGGAGAAAAGCGTTCCCGGAGAAGGGGAATGTCGACCGAGTTTGCCGATCATCGCAACTATGTTGCCGGCGACGATCTGCGACATCTGGACTGGAATATCTATGGCCGTCTGGAGAAGTTATTCATCAAACTGTTCGAGGAAGAAGAAGAGCGAAGTGTCGTTCTCTTACTCGATGCATCCGCATCGATGGCTTGTGGAGAGCCGGACAAGTGGCGTCATGCTCGCCAGATAGCGGCGGCGCTGGGGGCGATTGCCCTGGCCTCTGGTGATCGGGTCCAACTGAGGGTGTTTGATCGAGAGTTGAGACCCGTGATGGGGTCGATTCGCGGTATCCGGAGCATCTTGAAACTGATCCGTATCCTGGAAGAGTTAAAGGTGGGAAATGAAACGGCGCTGCTCCCATCGATCAGGGCTCATGCGGCATCGGCCCCTCCCCGAGCGATCCAGATCCTCATCTCGGATCTGATGGATCCTGCGGGAATCGAGGATCCGCTCCGTCAACTCTCGGGATCCCGCGGTGAGAGCTGGTTGATTCACCTGCTTTCCAGAAGCGAGGAACACCCGGAAGAACTGGGGGACTTACGCCTACGCGATGTCGAGGACCAGTCGTTCGTCGATGTCAGTTTTACTCCGACCATCATCGAGGCGTATCGTTCAATTCTGGCCGAATATCGTGAAGATGTCAGGAAGATGTGTGGACGATTTCAGATCCAGTCGGTCGAGGTTTCCACCGAGGTGCCCTTCGATCGGGTGGTGCTGGAGATGCTGCGACAGAGGGGGATGCTCGCATGAGTTGGGGAGCCCCTCAGATGTTCTGGTTCTTGCTTCTGATTCCAGCAGTGCTTCTGCTGTGGTTTTTGAAGATTCGTCGCACCGAGAAGATCGTGGCCAGCACGATACTGTGGCGGCGAGCACTCCAAGATGAGCGGGTCCGATCTCCATTTCAGCGATTGCTCAAGAATTTGGTACTGCTGTTACAATTGATTGCGGTGCTGCTGGCGGTTCTGGCACTGGCGGCGCCGGAATCCGGTTCGCAGAGATTTACTTCTCGACTCAACCTGATCCTGGTGGACACCTCTGCGAGTATGAACAGTGTAGAGGCGGATGGCAGAACTCGGTTTGAACTGGCCCGGGAAGGTGTCGAAGAGATCATCGATGAGATCACTGGCGAGAGAGGGATGGTGGTTCGATTCAGTTCAAGGGTAGAACCGATGACCTCTGTGACATCTGATCTTTCGCTGCTTCGAAAAGCAGTGCAGGGACTGTCCGCCGGCTCTGGAGTATCCAACATCAACGATGCGCTGGAACTGGCCCTTTCGATCGCCAAGCAAGATGCGGTGGTGCCGATGCTGGCCAACGATTCGGTTTCCGAGGATGGCGAAGAGGTGTTACCTCCCCAGATCGATGCCAGGATTTACGTCGTTTCCGATGGAGCCCTTCCTCCCTGGAGTGGCGATTCATTTCCAATTCCGGTGTTATTGCATTCGATCGGAGATGCATCGGCCAACAGTGGAATCGTCGCATTGGCGGCGAGGCGAGAGTTTTCTGAAGAAGGAGATCTGAGGGTCGTGGTGGAGATACGCAACACCGGCGATGAGATGATCTCCGGATTTTTGGATCTTCGTCTCGATGGTGAGCCGATAGCGGAATCGGTGCAAAAGGACCTCGAGGGGGGAGAGCGCTGGACTCGCTCCTTTGCACTTCAGGGCGGCGGACAGCATCAGATCGAGGTGCACTGGAACCCGGATGAAACGGATGCACTGCCGGACGACAATAGCGCCTGGCTGATCGCCTCCCAGCCCCGATCGATCCGTGTGGCGAGAGTGGGGAAGAAGAACTTCCTGCTCGATGATGCATTGTCAGTATTACCTTCGGTGGTGGTCGAGTCGATCACTCTGGCAGAGATCGATCCGGAAACGGCGGCAGATGAATTCGATGTGATGGTCTGGGATCGGGAGATTCCTGACCAACTTCCACCCGGTGTTGGACACCTGGTGATCGGAGCGCGTCCATTGCAATTCTGGCCAGATGAAATCGAGATGGTTTCACAGCCGGTTCTAGTGGCATGGCAAAAAGATGATCCTGTTTTACGATTTAGCCAGCTCAACGCCATCGATGGAACAGTTGTGGAGACTTATCCGTTTCCGCTTCGGCCAGGAGTGCGTGCCATGGCCGAATGCCGTGAAGGAGCCCTGCTGGCGCGTTTCAACCTGGGAGATGTTCGAGGCATCGCAGTGGCCTTTGATGTGCTGGCTTCTCCCTGGCCACTGACACCCTCTTTTCCCTTCTTCGTAGAGGCTGCGTTGCGAGATCTGGCACGGGTGAGTAGCGGTATCGAGAGTGGAATTCGATCGGGCGATCTGATCGAGGTGTTCGCCGGCGCAGGGGTTTCAAGGGCGGTGTTGACCGATCCATC
>JABHOG010000111.1 GCA_018694835.1 Planctomycetota bacterium
CTTCCACCCGATGACTTCGATGGCGTCTGGATGACATCGATGCCTCGGGATTGGCCCGATGAGCCGACCTGGATCAAGACATTGGAGCGGGCGAAACGGGAGGGGTGGTCACGAGAAATTCACCTCCAACCGTTGTTGCCTGGACCTGCAGCCCGTTGGGTCGAAATGCTGGTCGATGCCCGAGGTGGGGAGGGTGCGCTGTTTCTGTCCCACCTCAACGGGGCTGAGGGTGCCGATGGCCATCCAGCACGATTACTCGAGAGCATTGGTGAGAGTATCCAGCGGGGAGCCTGGACGCTGAACGATGCTGGCGCAAAGTTGCATCCATTGAGGATGCGAGAGAGCGCACGAGATGAGGCGAAGAGAATCGGATCGATCCTTGAAACGGTCTCCCCCCTGTTGCGCCAAACTCTCGAGCGAATCGCTCTGTTTTCTGGAAACTTGACGGGAGTTCAGGTGGCTTCTTTGGTGCGTGGGGACGCCGCCATTTTCCACTCGCTGGTGGCGGAAGCGATCGAACTGGGGCTGCTGGAGAAGGGCTCCGATCGACGCCTCAACCTGGTCAGTGAAGGGCTTGGGAAAGCGCTCGCCGATCAGGTGACGGACCAGGAGAGGGAACAATACATCTCAGCTGCGGCGGATCTGATTGTGGAACTACCCCCGCCTGCTGAAGAGGAGCCTCTGCAATGGTTGAAGAGGGGCCGACTTCTGCGCATTGCAGGGCGGTTACAGGGCGCGATCGAGGCTCACCTACAAGCGGCATTGATCGCCCGATCTCGTTACATGAGATCCATCTTCATCGAGGCTCTGGACGAGGCTCGAGCGGCGATTCGCGAAGCCGCAGCGTCGGGCGATAGACGCGCGATCGATGCCGCAGAGAAAAATATCCTGGGGGGGGAGCCTCGAGGCCTGGTGGCGATCGAGAGACTTCGAAAACTGCCCATCGATGTGGCTGTCAAGATTGCAGATTTCGGCATTGCACGGATCTCCGGCGAAAGCACCGTCGGCGAGCCGCTGGCATGGGGAACACCGCGGTACATGTCTCCAGAACAGGCGAGGAAAGAGCCGTTGGCTCCTTCCAGCGACATCTATTCTCTCGGCCTGTTGGCCAGGGAAGTGCTGGAAGGAAGGCATCCACTCGGCCCCTTGAGAGGTGCCGAGGCGATCCGGCGGCTGGCGCGGGGGGAGTTGGACGAGATGTCATCGACCCAGGAGAGAGCCCTCTGGGGAGATCTGATCGGGCGGATGTTGTCGCTGTCGCCGCCCTTACGTCCATCGGCGCTGGAGGTGGCCGAGCAGATCGCCGAGATCCAGGCCCGCTATTAGGACGGGATTCGGCTCGCCGGATCCTGTAAACTGGATTCTCGGAAGGAATTGTCCCATTGCCGTTTGATACATCATTGCGGGGCTGGACCGGGGCGGGGAAACCTTGTCCGGGCGGGCTACGCTTCACTCTACCCCGCTCCCTGGCCAGATCATCGAGTGGGTCCAGATCTCTTCTACCACTCGGGTGGGTGATCTGTAGCCTGTTCCTCGCTTCTGCACTTCAGGCCAGTCCCCCTGTTGAAATGGTGATTTCGACCGAGTTCAGTCCGCGAGAACTGAACGAGACTGAAAAGTCGCTGGCTGCAGATCCGGTACTGGAACAGGTCCGGTTCATCCTCTATGGAAACGAGCGCAATGAGGTGGCCGAGGTCCAACTGGACCAGGACCAGTATCTGTTGACCCTCTTCAACGAGACTCTCGCGAGTCATTACTCGGTGCGAATTTCCCGCCAAGAGTTGATCTCGAGTGAGCCGATTCTGGCTGAGCGCACCGAGCGGATCTTGAGAGAGAGAGAGATGACCGTCGCGGCACGCGAGCGGCTTCGAGTCGAGCGCCGGGAACTCAGGCGCTCTCGCAGCCGCAAGCAACAGGACCTCACCACTGGCCATAGGGGCGGTAGCAGTAGTGGCAGTACGAGAGGCAGCACGAATCGGTCGTCCACCTCCAGTCATGGGACCGGAGAGAGCACCCACTCATCGCTGGCGTCTCCCATCTCGTCCAAGGTCAGCGCATCGGACTCGATCCAGATCTTGAAAAACTTCATGCTGGTCACGGAGGAACTGGGACATCGAACGGATCAGATGAGAGTGACCAGTGCTGGCTGTGAAATCCAGTTGACCGAGTGGAATCGGGCCAGTGACAGAGGAACAGCGCTCTACTCCCGACTGAGGGAGGAAACCTATCACCTGATCGAACAGGAAGAAGTTCTGGCCAAGAAAATCCAGTCTCGTAGCCAGGAAATCAATCGGTCGCTGGCCAATGTAGAGGCGGGCGAAATACGGTCCCGAGACCTTGCAGAGGTGATCGATCGCATCCGTCGAAGACTGCTGTCCATCGAGCAAAAGCTCGATTCCGTCGAGGCTCAATTGAGTGCTTGTTCCGATGGGATTCATGCTCTGGGAGATCCGATCGTGTTGGCCTCGCCCCCTGCAGAGTCCTCTGACAGCAGCGCAAGACCAGAACACGCCTCCGGCAGGCCCGAAGTTTCGATGACACGAACGGCTACGGATACGAATCAGGGGTCTTCAGCGAAGGGTCTAGTAATTCCCGCAGTCAGCAGCGGGAAATCAGATCCTGAAGAGCCCCGCAATCCCCCTCGACGGCAGGGGGCTAGTGGCGAGAAAGAAGCCGATGATGCTCTGGTGAGTCCCAGCAGGGGAGATCAGCAGCAGGACCAGGTCAACGACGATCTGGATGAATCCAGTGTGTCCGGTTCTGCTGAGTCCGGTTCTGCTGAGTCCGGTTCTGCTGAGTCCGGTTCTGCTGAGTCCGGTTCTGCTGAGTCCGGTTCTGCGGGGAAAGAGGAGATGACTCGCACCCTGATGCTCGGTGGAATCCTCGGTGCACTCTTCGCACTGGTCCTGGCTCAACTGATCAGGCGCCTCGGCCCGGCCTAGGGACAACTCCCCTGTACCAGGCAATCGAGAGAGTCTGAGGTCGGATCGACTCCACACCCCGGGCCACTCGGTGCCGGTGGCGGTGGTGACCCTGGAATGAACAGGCTCGACAAAAGGAACACTGCATCTGCAACGTTCATTCCGCCATCGTCATTGCAATCTGCCGAATCGAGGCATTGCGCCGGAGGGCTTCCCGGTACAAACAGGCTAGCCAGCAAGAATACGGCATCGGCAACATTGCGACCGCCATCCCCGTTGATATCACCCCGCATGAACTCGTCACCTGTGGGCGGCAATCCGCCCTCCATGGCAGCAAGGTACAGGGGAATCAGTAGCATCAGGTCAGAGCCGTAGCCGCCCAGTTCCCAGGACTGGCTGATCACCGGTGCGATGGTGCTGTCGTAGAAGACACCCACTCCGTAATCGACGAAGGGGTCCGATCCGAGCCAGATCAATCCAGCCTGATTACCGCCAAGGTCAGGGTTCTGATCACAAGGGACCAGTCGGTCGGTGTAGTCGTTACCTGCGGAATCCTGAGAATACGGTGCATCGAGTGCTGTGAGATCGAGGCCATGAGTGGAATCGACTCCGACCAGCTGGAGCAACGAATCGTCGCCATTCTCGACATTGCCAAAGTTCTGATCCTCGACACCATCGAACTGGGCAAACACGGTCGGGGCATCGTAGGCCCAGGCATCATTGCTTTCGATGTAGATGGCCACTGCGGGACGTTCCTGGCTTCCGTTGAGTCCATCATCTCCGGTGTGAATCTCGGAGAGCAGGATTCCATCGGCAGCGGTCAATTCATAACGCTCGGGGTAGGTGCCAAGGCAGCACCAGAGCACCTCTGGAATTCCGGTACTGGCGATGGTGTTGGAATCGAGGGAATCGATGGTCATCACGGAACGGCCCAGTTGAACCAGGTTGTCGGCAATGGTCAGTCCACTCAGGACATCCCCTCCCGTTTCGCCGATCCAGATCACATCCGTGATCATGACCCCGGCTCGGGTGGGCAGGCTGGTGTTACTACATCCGAGAGCAAAATCGAAACCGACCAGCTGGTATTCGTGGGTACCTGCAGGCGGTGTATCGATGAAGGATGTGTTGGTACCCGGCAGTCCGGTGGCGAGCAAGAGTCCATCTCGGATCACCTGGATCTCGTCGTAGTCCGCAGGGTTGGTCCAGTTCAGGGTGATGTTGGTACCATCACTGGAGGCGCTGACATCTTGCGGCGGAAGAGTCTGGCAACCCCCGTCGATGAGCAGGCACCAGCGATCGAAGGTGGCAACGGCGCCGGGGTAAATATCTTCGACAGTCATCACCCAGGGACCCTGAGCCGAGGTGTTGATGAAATCGGCCATCGTTCCGGGCCCGCTTGCGTCCATTGCACAACCGCAATCGTAGGGAGCGGCATTGGCCGGGGCACCGTTGCTGTAGAGCACGCTGATATCGGAGTCCGCACCACCGAGCAGATCATGAAGTGTAACGGAGGTGCCGGAGGGGGAGGAGAGGTCGACGATGACGTCTCCGACGAATGGGTGTCGAATATCCACCAGCACATCGATGTCACCGATGAGCATGTTATTGGTCATCAGGATGAAATCTGAAACCGGGCTGACAGACTGATTGATGGGGCTGCCAGGCTCCCGGCAGACCATCACATCTCGGGAGACCATCAGTGGAGTATTCTTGCAGATCAAGTCAGAGACATTTCCGTTCTGGAACGCCTCGACGCACACCACTGCGGTACCGGGAACCGGGCGAGGCCCGCTGACCCAACTACTTGCCGTACCACTGACGGCACCCTCCAGGCCTCCATCGACATAGATCCTGACCTCGTCATAGACCGAAGCATTGGTCCAACTCACTTCCAGTTCTCCGGTTCCTGGAACCGAACCAGCGAGCAGATCCGAGATCGGCTGGACCAGGAAATCGATGGTGCAGCAATTGGGTGGAATCACCTCGCCGACCAACTGCGGAAAGATGCAGTACAGGACCGTCGATGGAATCGTCTGAGGGGCCGTGGTGTAACTGGTCACTGTTCCGTCGGCGATGATCGCTTCGAGGTTTCCATCGGCATAGATCTCGAAGGAGTCATAACCCTGAGGATTGGTCCATGTCACCTCTGCGGTGAGCGAGCCAGAACTGGCGGAACAATTCAACTGCGTCACGCTACCTTGCTCGAAGGCGCGGATGCACCAGGAGTCGAGAGATCCGATGCGGGGGCCACCTCCGGTGAAGACATCATCGATGACGATGCTCCAGTCTCCGAGGGACGAAGTGCCGAGGTAATCGGAGAGAGTACCTGGTCCTGTCGGTTGAATCGGACAACCGCAGTTGATGGGAATGGTTCCTGGCGCAGCACCTAGATCCCAGAAGGTCGCTTCGATGGTGGTGGCTGCACCACCATTTTCATTGTGCAACCTTACAGTGGTTCCGCTGTGGATCACATCCACCGTCAGATCACCGACAAACGGATGATTCAAATCGACCTGCACCTGCAGATCACCGATGGAAATGTCATCTACGATGGTGATCACATCGACGGTTTGAGGAACCGTGTTTCCCACCACTGAACCCGGGGTCCGACAGATCTCGATCGAGGGAGCCATCGGCTGGGAGGTGATGGAGCAGCATTCAGGAGCACAGGGTACTGCGGCTCCGATGGTGGGGAGCAGGCAGATCTCGAGTGTGGTGCCTATGCCCCCTCCGATGGCGGTGTAGGAGGTTGCGTCTCCTGCGAGGGTGTCGATCAGAACACCACCGATGGAGACCTGAATCTCGTCATAGATCATCGGGTTGGTCCAGCTGAGGTCACTATTGCCGGTACCTCCGATATCCAGGCACAGCAGGTTGTCCACTCCCAGCACGGCAGAGGAGACGGCACTGTCAAAGGTGTTGAGGCACCAGTCGTTGAGACCTCCGGTGGCTCCGCCGGCGTAACTGTCGAGACAGCGAATTGTCCATTCTCCGGCGGATCCGCTACCGGCCAGATCCGAGAGAGCGCCTGGACCTGAGGGCTGCATGCGGCAGCCAGAATCCCACAGGATGGAACCGTTGGGCGGGCCTTGGTCATCGAAGATGATGTTGATGAAGTCGTTGGATCCGCCACCTTGGTCATGAACTCGTACCGTGGTGCCATTGGGGGAGACGATGTCCACAGAGACATCATCGATGTAATCGTGAGTGATATCGACGAAGACATCGACGTCGACCACCGTTTCATCGATGGTAATCGTCACCGTCGATTCGGTTGGATTGGCAGGATCCTCGGAGATGGGGAGAGTTGCCGGCAACCCGGCACAGACGGTGATGTCTGCCAGCGTCACAGAGGTCGCAGCCATCACCCAGCATAGGGTCAGTAACCCTGGCCATATTCGGTAGCGGTTCAGGTTCAACATGGTCTGTTTTGGATCCTCAGTAGTGGTCACTTGTTGCCTTCCTGGGAAGGGGCCAGCCATTTCGAAGACCGATATTGTAGCCGGGACTGGTGCCATGGGTCAGCGGAATTGAACTGAGCTTTTGAAGGGGTGGATCCCATCCGGCGGGAGCACTTCTTCGCTATCTTCCATGATACCGTGGAGAATCGTTCGGTGGGAACCGATCACCGAGGAATCTGGGCATTCTAGATACTGATCTCGGTGGCCTCGCAGTGGCCTCGAGATTGGCTAGAATGCCCCATTGATGCCGAGTCGGCAGATCGTGGGAAAGGGTGTATTGCAGTGACTTCGAAGGAAGTGACCCGACCGAGTGATGGTATGCCATCTGCCAACCAGCGCCTTGCGGCTGCTGGAGATCCTCGCGATACGCCGATGATGCGTCAATTCCATGCCGCCAAGTCACAGCATCCCGATGAGGTGCTGTTTTTCCGCATGGGTGATTTCTACGAGATGTTCTTCGACGATGCCCGGCTGGTGTCGGAGTTACTCGGTATCACCCTCACCTCCAGGTCGAAGGATCGCAGCGGTGAGCGGATTCCGATGGCCGGGGTTCCGGTCAAGAGCGTCGATGGGTACATCCGTAAGTTGATCGATGCAGGGCATCGAGTGGCGATCTGTGAGCAGGTGCAAGACCCGCGAACGACCAAGGGTATCGTCGATCGGGAGGTGGTGAGGGTCGTCACGCCTGGCACCTTCATCGAGGAGGACTCTCTCGACGAGCACATTCCATTACACCTGGCAGCGTTGCGACCTTCGTCCACATCGGCGGTGGGACTCTCCTGGGTCGATCTCTCGACCGGTAGATTTCATTGCGAGGATCTCTCGCCGGGAGAGGGAACCGAGACCTTGCTGGCGGTCGCCCCGAGGGAGTTACTGGTCCCGGATGGATTCGATCTCGAGAGTGATGAGCGACTTCAGTGGCTCAAAGCTCACTTCCCTTCCTGTGCGGTGACGAGATGGCCAGAGTGGCATTTCGAACCTGAACCGGCACGAGAGAGGCTGCTAGCGCACTTTGGTCTCTCTACACTGGATGGTTTCGGAGTCGAGCATCTCCGTGCAGGGGTTGCTTCCGCCGGAGCCTTGTTGGAGTACCTGCGCCAGACTCAGCGTCAGGCGCTGCCCCATATCACTGCTCTGCGAGCCGGAAGTGCCGGGCAGCGGTTGGGACTGGATGCCGCCAGCCACAGGGCGCTCGATCTGGTCGAGGTCGCTCGCACGGGAGAGCGGCGCGGCTCTTTACTGGGCTTGCTCGATCGAACCAGGACTGCGATGGGTGCCAGGACCCTGCGAGAGTGGCTGCAATCTCCTCTGGTCATGATGGAGCCGATCCTGGCGCGCCAGGCTGCGGTGGCCACCCTGGTGAGAGGGGATGAACTGAGAGATCAGATTCAAACGGCATTGCGCCAGGTGAGGGACATCGAGCGCCTCGCTTCGCGGATCCCCCTGGGCAAGGTCAATGGAAGAGAACTGCGCGCTCTGGCCAGATCTCTCGAAG
>JABHOG010000112.1 GCA_018694835.1 Planctomycetota bacterium
ATCCGCAAGGGTATCTGGCAACGCCTGATGGTAGACCAACTCGACCGAACCGATGCGAATTCGATCACCCGATCGCAAGGATGTCTCGTCGGTCAGTTTCCGCGGCGGCACCCCCTCGCCGATCAACCAGGTTCCATTGCTCGAAGAAAGATCACGAATCCAGTCCGCCCCGCCACGTTGCTGGATGGAGGCATGATTCCTGGAAACGCCTGGCTCCAGAATTCGCAGGGAACAGTCGGGACTTCTCCCGATGATGAAGATCCCGCTTGCGGGGAGCGGGTGGCGAGTTTCGTTCTCGTGGGTGATCTCTAACCAGTTCATGGCACTGATGCTGCACCGATCGATGGGGGTCTGCAACCTATCCCCAAGATCATGAAATGAAGGGGCTGGAATGGAGGTCCATCTGTCCACCACCTGTCCAGTCATGATGTTATCCTGACGGTGCGTTTTACCCTTTCACTCGATGGGATTTGGCTGGATCGAGGAGTCGTTGAGTTCACCTCTCCGGGGAGAATCTCGAGGCGGTCCACCTGGAAAGTTCAACCGTGCACTTGGTCCTGGTCTCCCACCCTCCCGATTCGGCAGCAGAGCTGGCTCGCGGCCTGGTCGAAGAAGGACTGGCTGCCTGTGTGAACATCATGCCCGGTTCTCGATCGATCTATCGCTGGGAGGACAAAACTTGTGAAGCCGAAGAAGTGATCCTGACCATCAAAACTGCCAGCGAACCGATCGAGGACCTGATCGAGACCATTGCTCGAAGACATCCCCACGAGTGTCCGGAGGTGATCGTGATTCCTGTAACGACCGGGCTCGATCGATACATGCAGTGGGTAGAGAAGATGAGTGGCAAAGAGGAGACCCTTTGATCGATCTTGAAGATGCTCGCAATCAGATCCTAGCCAGGATCAAACCGATCGGCACCGAGATGGTGCTACTCGAAGATGCCGTCGGGAGAATCATCGCTGAATCGGTGGCCACTCGGGATCCGATTCCTCCCTTTGATAACACTGCCATGGACGGATTCGTGTTGAAGGCCCGCGACACCGCTGGAGCCACTCCCGATCGGCCTATCACTCTTCCAGTGGTCGCCACCATCGAAGCAGGAATGGCGCCCGCCACTCCCCTGAAAGACCACTGTGCGATGAAGATATTCACCGGTGCAGTCATTCCCCAAGGAGGGGATACCATCATCCCTTTCGAACGATGCCTTCACTACGATGAACAATCGGTCGTCATCGATCGGCCGATTCACCCTGGAGCACACATTCGCAGACTCGGTGAAGATGTCGAGGCGGATGGATCGGTGATGGCCCCCGGCTCACGGATCACTCCTGGTGCCATCGGCTTGCTCGCCAGTGTCGGCGCGGTTCAGATTCCGGTGAACCGGAGACCCCGTGTCGCCATCCATTCCAGTGGCAATGAGTTGGTCGCCATCGACAGCGTGTTGAAGCCTGGCCAGATCCGAAATTCGAACCTCTATTCTCTTCAAGCTCGAGTGAATCGCTGGGGGGCAATTCCCATCCCCAGACCGATCCTCCGCGACGACCTGACGGAGATCCGTTCAGGACTTCAAGAAACTCTCGAACTGAAGCCCGATGCCATCGTCACCACAGGTGGCATCAGTGCCGGGGATCTCGACCATATCCGCGAGGTCGCTCGGGAGATGGGAGACGACGTCCAGATTCGTAAGGTCGCGATGAAGCCTGGCAAGCCACTGGTGGACGGCCTGATCGGAGGGGTCCCATTTTTCGGATTGCCGGGCAACCCAGCCGCTTGCCTCGTCTCCTTCGAAATTTTCGTGCGACCCGCTCTGGCGCGGATGGAAGGAAGAACCGACGGTATCCTGCCGCAGCGTAGCGGGGTTCTGAAGTCAGAGAGATCAGTTCCAGCCTCGGATCGGCTACGATTACTCCGCGGGAGGGCCACTGCTGATCCTGACGGTGGGGTCGATGTGATCGAGATTCCGTCGGGGCAAGGATCACACCTGCTGAGTGGCTTTGCCGGCTCCAACTGCCTGGTCGTTGCTCCCCCGAGCACCGAAGTGCTGCGCCCGGGAGAACGGGTGAACTACTGGTCACTGACAGATGAAGAGGCATGAATCGATGAGCACGACTGAACCCATTCTGTTGAAGATCGAGGATTCAAATGGCAAGAGGATCGTCACCCTGACCGGTGAAGGTCCCTGGATCATCGGTCGAGATCCAACCTGCGAGGTGGAGATCGCCGACCATCGAGCCTCCCGTCGCCATGCCCGATTGATCTCTACCAGACAGGGCCTGGTGATCGAGGATCTCGCCAGTTCGAATGGGACAGTTCTCGATGGAAGATCCATCGAAGGGCGTGCTCCTTTCCCTGGTAGTTCGACGCTGAAAATCGGTGATGTCTTGATCCGATCCACGAAACCCACCGGTAATCCAACCCGGAAGCCCGGCAGCGATCGACCCCGTCGCTCAGCCACTCCAGAGACCAGCAGCAACTCGAAAAATCAGAGGAGCCAAAATACCTCCAACCGTGCCCCCACCCCGCGAACAACTCGCACCACCCGAAAAGAAGCCAGTCCAGTGGGGAACCTGTTGCTGCTGTTGTTCACCATCGGAGCGATCGGCTACTTCGTCAGCCAACTGGGGCCGTCGCCGCAGGAACTTCCTCCAGAGATCGGGGTCGCTGCGGTCAAACCCGCCACTGGACAGCCCAGCACGAATCTGCAGATCCCTTTCCCCTCACCGGAACCCAAAGATGTCTCGGATGTGCAAAATTCGGATGCTGTATCCAGCACGATCGATCAACCGATTCGTCCGGTCACCAGCGGCTTTACTCCAGATGCAAATTTCGAAGTCCCATTCGAGCCTGCGGTCGATGATGTAGTCCCCACTGGCGGCGGCAACCAACTGCCCGACGATCAGGTGTCCGACGTTCAGACCGTGCCCACACCTGACGATGGAAAACTGCAGTTGAGGATCCTTGACGAGGCATGGCCACCTTCCGATCGAATCATCGCCTATCAGTTCCATCAAAAGGACCATCATGGTGGGCCTGATTTCATCGATCGAAGAGGCAAGGAACTGAAGCGACGTGGCTCCGGCAGCAGAAAAGGATTCCGGGTGATCGCCCTCGAGGTGGACAACTCGACCACTGAGAGACAACTGGTCCAGTTGAAGACTCCGCTACGGAAGGACCTGGAGATGCGCTTCAGCGTCGATCCGGGGCTGAGTTTACGTCGTTACCTCGCCATCGAAGATCCAGGCGACCAACCAGTACTGGTCGAGATGCTCGATGAGGACGGGGAGCCGATCGATTCGGTCGAGAGAGTTCTACTCCCGGGGCGATCTGCCGAGAGTGCCAAGGAGGCCAAAGCGATCGCACGGGAGCGAGAACGTGAGGAGTGGGTTCGAGAGAAATTCAGGCTCCGACCCATCTCGGTCGAGGTGCGAGACGAAGTTGGAAAGCCGGTCGCAGGGGCCAAACTATTGCTCCTCTCCAACGAGAGTCTGGCGGTCGTCGAGGGAACCACGGCGACCGATGGACGCTGGAGCGCAGTGGTTGTGCCCGGTTCCTGGACCGTCATCGCGCAGGGTGAAGTGGTCGATGATATCGATCCAGATGACAACACTTTGGTACTGACCCTGCCAAGACTATTGCTGCTTCAGGAAACCCTATCAGGGAAGAGTTCCAGCATCCTCCTGGAGCCGAGGAAGCAGACCGTGATCTCGGTCGAAGACCGCCAGGGAAAAGGTCTGGCCATCGAGAAGTTATGGATCACCCCTGAACCGGTCGCCGCAGCCTTCACCACCGAAAGAGTGGCGATGGAGGTGGGAGCCCGCGGACGGTTGGAGTCATCGCGCTCGGCCCCCACCGGGCAGTTTCGCCTGTTGATGTCTGGACCTCCGGTCGACATCTGCGTGCTGTGCCGCACCACTGAAGGTGAAGCGGTGCTCACCCGTGCCAAAACCGGTGGCGACCGTGAAGTGGTGCCGATCTTGATCGACCAGAATCGTATGAGTCGCCTCCAGTACAGTGCCGAATCTGCGTTCGGTGGTGCTGCAGATGCAACCATCGAGGTGGTGGCGGTAGACGGATTCCGAGAACGCTTCACTCTCGAGACCCGGCAGGCTCGGCGAGCCTGGGTGATGCCAGGGACCTATCGGCTGGAAACTCGAAGTACCCTTCCCGGAGGAAAAACCGCACGCCTCTTACCCTATCGAGCGCTTTTATCTGCCGGACAGAAATTTGACCTGGAACCGCGATCACCCTGGACGCCGAGACTCCATTACGAACGCAAGGGAAAGACGATCCAGATGCGTCTCTCCATCTCCGATGCAGGGGGGAGAGTCCTCGACCGGGTCCCGGGCAACGATGGTTCCCTTGCTGCAGTCGATCGATCGGGCAAGGTGCTGATCCAACGGACCCTCGGAGCGATGCGCTGGCAAGAACCTGAAACACTGCAGCGAATCGACCTCGACAAGTTGAGTATCCAGATCGATGCACCCTTCGGGAATTCTGCGATTCGTGGGATCGCCGTGGCCGAGACTCCCATCACTGTCAACGATGCCGGATCGAGTGCCACCGGCCCCAGTATCTTTCGTGCAAGAATGAAATCGATGATGCCGGAGGTGGCCCGCAGCCTGAGAGGTTGCAAGGATCACCTCGGGTGCGCCGATGGAGTCCTGAGACTGCTGATGGACTTCGACATCTTCCTACCACCGGGAGTCGGCGGTCTCGGAGGAGGCGGAGTCATCGTTCTCGACGCGGCAGTCTTGCATGGCTACACCGGACAGGGAGACCGTTTGCCCGGGGCCTACACCCATGAGTTGGGTCATAACATCGGATTCGGCCACGATCCCTACATGTTGCTGGCCGATTGTGGTGTCGACGAAGGAATCTATGGGGAACTGGGATATCGTCTACTCAACGCCAACGCTTTCCAGAAAACCATTCGCTGGCTACTCGACAGAAATAGTGACGAGAGATCAATATGGCAACCAAACCCCTCCGTCTTTGCGGCCCTGAGATTCATCCACGGACTTGGTGTACACCACAAGATGTTCACCGAGCGCAGGGCTTCCGAACAAACTCTGCGCCTTCATGGGCTCTCCAGTATCGAGCGAATCGCCGCACTCTACTCCCTCGCCCTGGGGGAAAATATCGCCTGGATCTTCCGCGCCAATGGCTGGCCTGTGTTCGATGATCGCGTCGATCTGGGCGGTTCGTCGGTTCGGTTCACTCAAAAACATCCGATACAATTGAACTACAACCGGATCCAAGGAACTGTGATCAATGGGTGGTGGGTGATGGGACCGGTGGAATCAACCGTTACCCGCAGGAAAAATCGGAGGAAGAGTCCGGTAGAAACCAACCAGAACTGGAGACCTCTGGTTTGGCCCACTCCCTTCACCGATCTCACCACCGGACAGGACCCCGTCACTCGGAATCGACAGTGGCTGCTATTTCGCCGCATCGTGGTCAATAAAGACGTCGAGGCGAGATTGACCGTGGCCACGGATGTGAAGATGCAAATCAGGCTCAACGGTTCTCCCGTCGGGTTCATCGATGCCAGTCCCCAGATGAGCCAACCGATGCACGACGAACTGATGCTGAACCAGAAGAAGCCGTTCCCCATCCAACTCTTCCGAGGTGAAAACATCATCGAAGTGGCAGTGACCCAGATGGTCGGCACTCGCGGTTTACGCCTGGAGTTGATGACCGCCGAGGGAGATCCTGTTCCGGTGGGTATCCTCGACGAAGGACCACAAGGTGAGGACCTTACTCAAGAGGTCGTTCGATACGATGCGCATCAGCCGCTGATCAATGGAGATTTCGAGGCCAAGAAACTACTCGACGGTTGGACCCCAGGGGAAGTCGATCCGGGAGGTTCGGTGGTCTTCGATGGGGAGACAGAAGGCCTGGTCGATGGAACCCGAGCCTTACGGGCAAAAATCATCCAACCCGGAGCCGGTGGAACCATCCAACGTATCGTTGTCACCCCAGGAAAAAAATATCGCGTGACCGCACTGGTCAAGGCGAGCCAGTTCGAAGGTGAAGCACTGATCGGGTTCTTCACCGGCAGGCTCGGATCATGGTCCTCTCGTTCTGCACCACTTCGCCGAGATACGGAATGGACGAGAATCAAGTTTGACTGGATGCCAGGGACCAGTCGGACCACCTACATCGCCTGTTTTGTGAAGGGTCAATCCGGTACAGTCTGGTTCGATAATATCTCACTGGAGGAAATTTGATGACCCAGACCACCAATCCTTTCGAACAACTGTGGCCCGAATTGAGTGAAATCTATCTCCAATCCGGGATCGTCTCCCTGATCGATCACATCGGCGCACAGAGTGAACCCAGGCAACGGAGGGGCTTGTTCTTGATGGCCAGTCAGCGCATCTCGGCAGGCCAGGACTTGCCGAGGACCCTGGCTGATCTCATCGCAATCTCTCGCGCCGCCATCGATGAGTTTGCTGCCCAGGCAGAAGTTGAATCCGATGCCGAGGAAAGGGACCGACGCCTCGACGGAGCCAACATCCTCTCCTATAACCTTGCTGCCGACCTGGCTCCATGCTGGCCTGAAGATCCCGAGCCTCGAACGGATGACCACTTCAGGGCAGGGATTCGATGTGCGGAGGATTGCCTTCGCTGGAGATCCGAACTGAACAAGGGAGCCGTCCCGTTCCACATGGCCTGGTGGGCTCTCGGAGCTCATCGTTGTGGACTGGCAGACTGGTCCGGTGCCATCGCCGCCTTCGAAAGTTCCCTGGAAGCGGCTCGAGACGATGCCAAAGAATCTGCTTCACCGATCGAGGTGGGTCCGCACGCCTCGTTCCTCATCAACATTGCGACCGGTTGGCTAGAGTTTGCGCGGTGGCGAGGTGGCGACAAGACCTCCTATGATCGATTCTTGCAGGTGATCAGCGCATTTTCTGAGATCGCCAAGCGTAACGATGACGACCATGCCGATTCGATGCTCGGGATCCAGCAACTGGAAACAGCAGCATCACGGCTGCCGGGAAGCTAGAACCGATGTCGGAGCGACCCCCAAGAATGCGTCCCCTGGAAATCCTTCACGACGACGATTCGTTCGTCGCGGTCAATAAACCAGCAGGATTCAGCACCGTCAGCGAAAGGTGGGACCATCAGGCGCCCTGCCTGATCGACTTGCTGTGGGATCTATGGAAGAAGAAAGATCCCGAAGCACTGAAACCTCATGTGGTCCATCGCCTCGACAAGCACACCTCCGGGGTGATCCTGTTCGCCAGGAATGGTTCCGCTCAATCTCACCTGAGGCAGCAGTTCATGAATCGGGAAGTTCAGAAGCGGTACGGTGCACTGGTCTCCGATCTTCCTTCTCCTGCCAGAGGCACCAGCATTTTCCATGTAGATGAGAATCCTGCCCGTCCCGGATCGATGCGATTCCAATCCGATGGCAAGGAGTGCGTCACCGATTACCAGGTACTGGAGGCTTTCCGTGACCACAGTTGGGTCGAAGCATCGCCCAGTACCGGAAGAACTCACCAGATCCGTATGGTGATGGCGAAATTGAATACGCCCTGCGTCTGCGATCCACTCTATGGTGATGGAGAGTCGCTGTTTCTCTCCTCCTTCAAAAAGGGCTACCGCCCCCGCAAATCGACAGTGGAACGTCCACTACTGGGTCGACTCGGCCTCCACGCCCTTTCCATTTCGGTGCTCCATCCCGAGACTGGCCAACCGATCACCATCGAAGCGGACTTCCCCAAGGATCTCCGGGCAACTCTACGACAATTGCGACGCTGGAGCCGGGTCTAGATCTGTACCGTTGACCCCCTTGCTTCGACAAGGTATTCCACTGCCATGGAAAAGGTGCTCCCGATGAACCCACCAGACACGCGCACCGTCTCCGATTGCGTGATCCTCGCCGGGGGATTGGGGACCCGCATGGGACAACCCAAGGCTCTGTTAAAATTGGACGGCGTCACCTTATTGGAGAGACAGCACGATCAGCTCTCTGCGCTTTTCCCCCGCATCTCCGTTGCGCTCAAGGACCCGAGTTTGCTCGACACCGTCGAGGATCTGTCATGGCACCAGGTATTACTCGATCCTCCCGAGAGCCGCTGCCTGGTCGACGTGATCGGATCGATCATCGAGCGCCTCGCGGCACCGATCTTCTTTGCTGCCGTCGACTTACCCCTTCTGAACTCCGCCGCCGTTTCCACCATCTGCTCTCACCACAGCCCTGGGATCTCGGTGATTCCGGTCGATGATCATCGCCCTCAACCTCTTGCTGCAGTGTGGGACCCCTCCGCACTCGAATTTTCTTCCCCCCCCGACGGTGATCTGGCGTTATTAGCCTGGGTCAAGAGGTCCAGCACCCGACTGCTTCACTGGCCCGAACACTTCTCCCCCGCTTCGGGCCCACCGACACAAAGCCCATTCAAGAATCTCAACTCACCGAAAGATCTTGATTCGTGGGGACCACTCGCTTGAGTGCTTCCCCGGTGCCAGCCCGAGAACGGCTGATGACCCTGCAACGAACTCTCTCCGAGCAGACTCGCCGAGAAATCGACGATTCGATCATCGATCCCAGTGGTGCACTACCGCGCTGGCGAAAGGCTTACTACGAGGCCAGTGAGGGGCCGCTTTCCCCCATCTCCATCGACCAACTCTCGCAAGAAACCAGCGACTTTGATGTGGTCCACTTCGGCGATTATCACACCCTCAGGGAATCACAGAAGGGCCCTCTGAGGGTCATCGAATCGTGGCTCCAGAGTGGCCAAAAAGTAGTGCTCGCCACCGAAGCCTTTCACATCGATTCGCAACCGGTGCTCGATCGCTGGTGCCGTAGAGAAATCGATGACGAGCAATTATTGAAGGAATCTAACTGGGATCATCGATGGGGCTTCCCATGGAAAAACTACTCGCTTCAACTGGAGTTCTGCCGGGAAGCCGGCTTGCCAGTGATCGCCCTCAACTCGGAACCGACGATTGTCGGCGACTCCTTCAACGCTCGAGAACAGATCGCTGCGATGAGGATTCTAGAAGTTCTCGAACAGTTCCCGGATGCGACTCTGGCGGTCATCTTTGGCGATCTTCATGTCGCTCCAGAACACCTTCCAGAGAAGATCTCCCTGCTGGCGAAGCGAACCGGAATCGAACCACCTCGCCAGACCACGGTGTTCCAGAACCTGGATCGTGTCTACTGGGAGCTGGCCAGGACCGGTCTGGAGCAATCGGTCGCCGCAGTAAAGATCGGCGAAGACCGATTCTGCATGATCAATACCACCCCGATGGTAAAGCACCAGTCCTATCTCAACTGGCAGTTGAACGAGGAGGAACTGGAAGAATCCAGTGGAGTGCACAATCTGCCATCGATCTCATCGACGATCATGTCCGATCAGGTATGGATGATGATCGAGACCATCTGCGGCTACCTTGATATACCCACCAAAGGCCTCGATGGATTCACTGTTCACACCGGAAGAAATCTCGATCTGCTCGATCGTCTCAGAAACACCCATTCCCTGGGTCCTGATCAGATGGAACTTGTGAACTCCCAACTGGCGCGAGAAGAGTCGTGCTATCTCCCCGATGCTCAGGTCATCGTCCTGGGCAATCTATCGATCCGTCATGCCGCAGAAGAAGCGTCTCATCACATCAACTCGGTTAAATGCAACGAACCCAGTTCTTCCAGCGATCCACTCCAGCACTTCTATGAGATCGCCATCCGTGAGGCGATCGGCTACATCGGCACCAAGATCATCGATCACAAGAGAGCCTGCATGGATGTGAAAGAACTCGAAACATTGCTGGGCGAATTGAACAGTCACTCTCTCGATCCTCTCCTCAAGGCAACCCGTCAAACAGTTCGTGACTCCCTGCTCCATATCGAAAACGAACAGACCTGGCTCGAAGGGAATGGGAAGATCCCGACACCCGGCCCACTGCCACTGCGAGATGAGGACGTCCGCATCGGCACTGCTCACCTCATCGGCTACCGATTAGGGGAGAAGATCTACAAGTGCCTGGTTGCCGGAAAGGTCAAGCGGTCGGAGGTCCGGAAACTGTTTGAAACAACTTTGCGCGACCCTGCGGATGCGAGCCAATCGACATGGCTGAACTGGGCCAAGCGCTGTTACGAGGCGGGTCCCTCTTCTTCATCGTCGAGCAATTCCAACCGAGGGTAGAGGATCCCGGGAGGATTGAGGAGTGCACCTGACTGTAGCAAGTGCTCGGTCCCCACTTTCATCACCGCAGTTTCAGGGGCGGCTGTGGCGTCGGAAAAAGTCGCTGCCAACTTGTTCGCGCTGACCGGCAAGAACGGCAGCAGCAGTAATGAAACTGCATGCACCAGTTCCAGCAGTGCTGCCAGGTCTGCACCGCATCGTTCCAGATCGACCTTGCGACTCTTCCACGGTTCTGCAGCATCAAAGATACGATTTCCATGACGAGCCAGGGTCACGACTCGGTCGAGAGCTTCTCTGAATCTCTGTCGATCGAATGATTTTGACCACTGCTCCCGAGCCTCGGAAACCACACTCAAGACCTCTTCAAGGAATGGAGAATCCTCCACTCCGGCAGGCACCTTGGTCTCAAAATTCTTGACCGTAAAAGTCAGCACGCGGTGGGCAAAGTTACCCACTACATCGGACAGTTCATCGTTATTCCTCTGGATGAAATCTTCCCAGGTGAAGGAGGAGTCTTTACCCTCGGGCGCAATCGCTGTCAGGTAGTAGCGAACTCGATCCGCATCGAATTGCTCAAGGATCTGTTGTGCCGTAACACCGACCCCTTTCGACTTGGAAAACTTTTCACCTTTGAAATTGAGATACTCGTTAGCAGGAATCGACGTAGGCAACCTGAAGTCACCATGCCCCAGCAGCATCGATGGCCAGATCACTGCATGAAAGATGATGTTGTCCTTGCCGAGAAAGTGGACGATCTCCACGTCTTCATCAGACCACCAGGATCGCCATTCATTCTCCTGCCCCCTCGCCCTGAACATTTCACGAGTAAAGGAGATGTAACCGATCGGGGCATCGAACCAGACGTATAAAACCTTGTCATGCGCCTCTTCCAGGGGCACCGGCACACCCCATTCGAGGTCTCTGGTGATGCTCCTGGCGGGCAACCCCTCCCGTACGATTCCGCGGGAGAAGTTTCGTACATTGTCACGCCAGCCTTCACGACTCTCGAGCCACTCTTCCAGCCTCTCCTCGTAACGATCGAGGCGAAAGAACCAGTGTCGGGTAGAGGTGAGTTGAGGATTGGATCCGCAATTGACACAGCGGGGCTTGATCAGCAGATCCTGCTCAAAGGCACCACCGCACGCATCGCATTGATCTCCACGTGCATCACTGGCGCCACACAGAGGACATCCCCCCTCGACATAGCGATCGGGAAGGAACATGTCGCAATCCGTACAGCGAAACTGGTCCGTGACCTTTTCCTCGATATCGCCTCGATCGCGAATCTTGAGGAAGAACTCCTGCGCCAATTCCTGGTGACCTTCACAGGTGGAAGTTCCGCTGTAATGATCAAAAGAGATCCCCAGAGCCGAAAATCCTTGCTCCTGGATGGAGCGATATCTGTGCACCACTTCCCGCGGAGTACTGTTTTCTTTCTGGGCAGAGATCGTGATGGGAACCCCATGATCATCACTGCCACAGATGAAAATCGTCTCGACGCCGACCAGGCGCAGATATCGATTGTAGGTATCCGCCGGAAGGTAGACCCCAGCGATGTGCCCCAG
>JABHOG010000113.1 GCA_018694835.1 Planctomycetota bacterium
GAGCCGGTGAGACTGGCCATCGCCAGCAAGATCGGATTCGAGACGCTGACGGTGGGGGGGCAACACCCTTCCCTGACCGATCAACTCGGGGGGCAGGAGGTCGATGTGATCGTCGATGCCTCAGGGGCCTCTCGGGTGCTGGAAGAGGCGACAAGAATCGTCCGACCAGATGGCACCATCTGCGTGGTAGCCCTGTATCCACAGGAGGTGACGATCGATTTCAATGTGCTGGTTCGCAATCAGATCGACATCCGCACCAGTTATGCCTCTGCCAGGCCAAACTATCAGCGAGCCATCGATGCCCTGCATGCCGGTGAGATCCCGGTCGATGAACTGGTTCGCTCGTACCCGCTGGCTGCCGGGGTCGAAGCATTCGAGGAAGCGGATCGTCAGGAAGTGCTCAAGCCGATCCTCGAATGCTCCGTTCAGAGTGAATGACTGAGGCTGTCACTCCATCCGACTCGCTTCTTCGAGTGGTAACATGGCTTTGCTTGTGTTCTCATCCGTTGGTGAGGAGAGTGGGGCTGTCTGACTCTCCTCCCGGTCGATGACCGAACCCGGATGGATGGCCGTGGATTAGTGCCCGGACGGAGTGGAATCAGTGATTCGTCAATCTTTCTGTATCTTGCTGGGACTTTTACTGTTGAGTGGATGCGGCGGCGGCGGCGGTGGATCCTCCAGCGCGGCTGCTCCCTGTGATCTGATCTACTCGATCCTGTTCCTCACAGTCGAGGAAGGGGAACTGCTGATACCGCTCACTCCTACGGTCGGCTGCGGTACGGTCTCCGACTGGAGCGTGACGCCGATTCTCCCGGGTGGCCTGACCATCTCACAGGTCGATGGCACCATCTCCGGGACTCCGACGACAGCGGGTACCGATGATGATTACGTGATCACGGCATCCAATAGCACTGGATCGACCGATTTCACCCTGAGAATCCTGATCAATCCCAATGCTCCTTGTGCGCTGACCTACCCGAATCCCTTGGTCATTGTAGAGCAAGGAACCGCCATCAATCCTCAGACTCCGATGGTCAGTTGTGGAGATGTGGCGCAGTGGAGTGTCCTTCCAGCTTTACCAGGTGGTCTGTTCATCTCGCAGGTCGATGGCACCATCTCCGGAACTCCGACGACAGCGGGTACCGACGATGATTACATCGTCACCGCTTCCAATGTCACGGGAATGACTTCCTTCAGCATCCAGATCCAGGTCAATCCTCCGCCGCCCTGCAATCTGGTCTACCCTCTTTCCTTTGTCATGGTAGCTGCTGGTGTTGCTCTCGATCCGCAGATTCCGACAGTGAGTTGTGGACCGGTGGCGACCTGGCAAGCGACTCCATTGTTACCGGCTGGCCTGCAGATCGACCCCATCGACGGCACCATTTCTGGAATCGCAACCACTGACGGTCACGATGAATTTCATCTCATCACCGCGTCCAACGCAGGGGGGTCGACCGCCTTCAACTTGCGAATTCGTATCGATCCCATCTTCACCTATCAGACCTCTCCCACCACGGGCAGCTATTCCACAAGCACCGGCGTGGGTAGCGTCAACCTGGCGTTGACGCTGGTCGAGGACAGCGGTAATCCGACCTATCCGACCGACATCTCCGGATTCAATCTGGTTCTTTCGCACGATGAGTTATCGCTCACGGTGGCCACGATCGGTCCTTCGGCGGTGATGCAGGCGCTCAATGGGGGGGCTGGACCCACCTTCTGGTTCCAGAATACTCAGGGAGATGAAGTGGTGATCGGCTCCATTTTTTCCTTCACCAGCTTGGCAGTGATGCAATTCGATACGGAGAAGGAAGTGGTGCTGATCGATTACGATACGATTCCGGCGGTATTCATCGGTCAATCAGGGGCAGTCCCGGTCGATTTTATCTGGGTGGAGGATTCTCCGCAGACCACGACCACCAACGACTTGCTGGTGGTGACCGATTCTGCCCAGGGGATCGCTCCCCTGACAGTCGATGCACAGGTATCGATCACTGCGTCCCCTTGAACCATCACTGGATGGTGCGATTGCGCGGCCCGTGCTCATCTAGATACTGTTCCATCCGGGATCGAATCTCATCGTCGATGATGACACGGCCGTCAATTTCTCGTCGATGCAGGTACTCGATCACATCATGGACCGTGACCACCGCCATGCACGGCATCCCGAGATCTTCGGAGAGTTGATCAAGTGCTGCTCGATCATCGGTTCCTCGCTCTCTTCGATCGACCGAGATCATCAGTCCTGCCAACTTCACCTCCGCCGCAGCAAGCAACTTTGGCACCGTCTCTCGGATACTGGTTCCGGCAGTGGTGACATCCTCGACGATGAGCACGCGATCTCCATCTGCGGGGATGGCGCCGACCAGAGCGCCTCCCTCGCCATGATCCTTGGCTTCCTTGCGGTCGAAACAAAAGCCCCGATCGATGCCGTGATCTCTGGCCAGGCAGGTCGAGATGGCGGTGGCCAGTGGGATTCCCTTGTAGGCGGGGCCAAAGATCACCTCGAACTCGTCGCCGATCTTCTCGACGATGGTTCGGGCATAGAAGGAAGCGAATTGATCGATTTGCGATCCGGTGCGAACCCTACCGGTA
>JABHOG010000114.1 GCA_018694835.1 Planctomycetota bacterium
CATGATCACGGTCATCTGCTGAACTTCGATGGGGGTCGATGGGGGTCGCTGGTCGAAGGGCGTGCCCTTGCTGGCGGCGACGGTCGAAGGAGTTCGCTGGAACCGAACGAGTCGCAGCGAGGACGCGACCGAGTGGATCGGCTCCCGCTGGATCGATTCTTCCCCGTAGCCATCCTCCTCCGTAGTGCTGGTGCGGATCATTTTTTTGGATGTCCAGCTGCAGTAATCTTCTGGATCACCGACTGCACATGTCCAATTCTCGATTTTACTGTCTTAATATCGGAACGTGCCGCCACGGCGGCAGCCGAGAGTAATCATAATATATTGTAATACATGAAGTTACAGCGGCCGCCTGAGGTTGGTGAGTCGGCCATGGCGGGCACTATTTATCTGTTCTAAACTGAGACTGTCGACTGGTTTGATCGATTTCTTTTCGCGTGTGGTTCGTGCCGTGGTTCGTGTCCCAGGTGGATTTTTACGAAGTGCCCGCCATATCATTTCGAAGAAATTGGAAGGATCGTCCTCGACGACGTTGACGGTTCAAGGGTGAGCCGCCGGAAATCACTCACCCAAAGAACATTAGACCCATTTTTGGGGTCACGATTCAAAACATCGATTTCCAAGAGAGTAGTAATCATGAGCAACTGGGAACCAGAAGAAGTAGCAGACGCGGACCTGGAAGGTATCGCCGGAGGAGCCGGAAAAGGAGCGACGAAGAAAGATCCAGTGAAAAAGGGCGATAGTATGTCCGGTGGTGATGCCAAGGGCCCGACTGACACAGAAATTAAGGGCATGGACGCAAACAAGGGGCAAAAGAGCAAATTCAGCGGCGGTAAATAGTAGTTACTGTGACTTGCCCGGATCGAGCATGATGGGTTCTTCAGTTCTGCTGTGTGGACCTTGGTGCTGGTCGACTGACCGTTTTCGCTCCCTCGGAGCGGAAACGGTCGGTTTTATTATATCGGGAGCATTCTTTGCTGGTTGATGGATCAATTCGTCACGGCGCAAACTCGACGGAGTAGTGAGGTGTGCGGTTGAGAAATTCCCTCATCATCCTTGGAGTTCTCGAGGATCAAGATATCGAGTGGTTCGTGCGGGTCGGGCAGACGACGGCTCTTGCTGAAGGGGAGATCCTCATCGAGGAGGGGATTCACATCGAATCCCTGTGGTTCGTACTCGATGGCGCACTGACGGTGACCACCGTCCACGATACCAGCAAGGTGCTCGGTACCGTCTATCCCGGGGAGATCGTCGGGGAGGTGTCGTTGCTCGATTCGAGGCCTCCAGCAGTCACTCTCATCGCTGCGGAATCGACGACGGTACTGCAGATCTCTCGATCCGAGTTGAAGACGAAACTCAGCAACGATACCGGCTTCGCCAGTCGCTTTTATCGGGCCGTCGGAATCGTCCTGGCACAACGATTGATCCATCTCACTCACACGACCCTGACAGTCAGCACCATTGGCAAGGTCGGTTCGGCCAACCCGGGTGAGGTGGAGGGCAGTTCGGTGGTGGATCCGGAGGTTCTCGAGGCGATGTCGCTGGCGAGCCGACGTTTCGAGTACTTGCTCGAGCGAGCGACCAGGAACTGAGGAACAGTTCTCAAAGAATTTGACGAGGAGGTCGTCTTGTCCGCCGAAAAGCCGTCACTGTTTCAAAAAAAGGCACTCGAACACATCTCCACACCGGAGCAGTTGGATACGATGTTGCAGGTTCTTCCGAGGAGGAACTGGCTGCCTTTGCTGGTACTGGGTCTCGGGTTCCTGTGCTTCGGATTCTGGTGTGTCTTCGGCCAGATTCCGGTCAATGTCAACGCCAACGGTATCATGGTCTTTCCCGGACGGATCGTGCCGCTCCAGAGTCACTCCCAGGGGCAACTCCTGCAACTCGATGTCGAGGTGGGAGACGAGGTCACCAAGGGACAACTTCTCGGTGAGGTTTACCAGCCGGAACTGGTCGAGCAACTCGCCGTGGAGAAGGAACTCCTCGAGGAGTTGGAGACCAAGATTTCCATCATCGATCCGCTTCGTAAGTTCACTCTCGCCACCGAGAAGCAGTTCATCGAGGCGAAGCGGACCTGGTATCAGAGTCAGATCGAGTCGAGTATTTCGATGGCCAGTGCTCACCAGGCAGAGAGTGATCGCTACCTGGCGGGCCAGTCGCAGCAACTGACGGTGGTCCAGTCAGATCTGAAAGTTCTCGGTCAGTTTCTCAGCAAGAAACTGACTGATTTCGAGGGGCTGACCCAGGAAAAAATCTTCGCTGCCTACGATCAGGAACTGATCGACACTCGACAGGAACTCCTCAATAACAAGGTGTCCATCTCTGAACTCCAGTTGAAACAGCAGGAGCTCGAGTTTCAGAGGTTGAAGTTCCTGACAGAACATCAAGGCCGCCTCGACGCAATCGAGGAACTGCAGAGAAAACTGGAAGAACTGGCAGTCCAGCTGGCCAGGCTGGACCAGGCGGAGTTGACTGCCGAAACCAAGAACCGTCTCGAGTTGACCGAAGCGAAAGGTCGTGTGCAGAGGTTGACGAGGAATCTCAACCACCAGTCGACCATCACCTCGCCGAGGACTGGGAAAATCCTCGAGTTGACCGTATCTGCCGGACAGATACTCACGCAGGGGTTGAGAATCGGAGTGATCGAGAGTTCAGGAGATTCAGACGGGCTCATCGCCGTGGCGTATTTCCCGGCCAAGGATGGCAAGAAGATCCATTCTGGAATGAAGATTCGCATCACCCCGACCACCATCAAACGCGAACGCTACGGCAGCATCCTCGGTGAGATTACCAGCGTATCGTCGGTCCCTCGTTCTACCGATTCGATTGCCGCCATCGTGGGCAACCGGGAACTGGCGATGAGCCTGGGGACCGGAGGGTCGATGATCGAGGTTCGTAGCCGGCTGCGTCTGGATGATGAAGCTGACAGTGGGTACCAGTGGTCTTCGGGAAAGGGTCCGGACATCGCAATCACCTCGGGCATGACGGTGACAGTCGATGCGACCATCGAGAACCGGCAACCGATCACCTTCTTGTTGCCATTTCTCAGGGAAATGGGCGGTAACTAGAAATCATGGCCATCGGTCCAGGAAAAAGGGTGAAGACGCCGACCGTCCTCCAGTTGGAGGCCGTGGAGTGTGGCGCTGCATCTCTTGCGATGATCCTCGGCTATCATGGCAGGATCGAACCGCTCGCCAAGTTGCGTCAGAATTGCGGAGTCTCTCGCGATGGCAGCAAGGCTGCCAATATCCTGCGTGCCGCACGACGATATGGTCTTGAAGCCAACGGGATCAAGGCCAGCGTCGATGCCCTGCGAAATCTGCAGATGCCCTGCATTCTCTTCTGGGAGTTCAACCATTTTGTCGTGCTGGAAGGTTTCAAGAAGGACAGGGTGTACATCAACGACCCTGCGATGGGACACAGGGTCATTTCGATCGGTGACTTCGAACGTAGTTTTACCGGAGTCGCGCTGGCGATGCAGCCAGGGGATCAGTTCGAGAAGGGCGGCAAGAAGCCGAGCTTGATCGGGGCTGTGGCGGAAAGGCTCGCCGGGTCTGCTCTTCCCGTTGTGTTCTGCATCTTCGTGGGCTTCTTGATGGTGATTCCGGGGATCATGTTCCCGGTACTGCTGCAGGTTTTTCTCGATGAGATCATCCTGGAGGGGAGAGTGGACTGGGCTCGCCCCGTCATGATGGCGATGTTCGCAGCCATCCTTCTGGGACTGGCTCTCAGGTACTTGCAGATGAACTCACTTCGCCGACTTCGATTGAACCTGACGATCAAGTTGTCGAGTCAGTTCCTCTGGCATCTCTTGCAACTTCCCAATGAGTTCTATGTCCAGAGATTTGCAGGAGAGGTTGCCAGTCGAAGTCGATTGAATGAAGAACTCGCCAGCGACATCTCGGGGCGCTTGGCACAGACCGCCATCGATGTGGTGATGGCCGGTCTCTATCTGACGGTGATGCTTTACTACGATGTGTTACTGACCTGCGTGGGGCTGTGCGTGGCACTTCTGAACTTCATCCTGTTGCGCTGGATTTCTGCCAGCCGCATCGAGGCTTCGATGCGTGTGCTCCAGGAGTTCGGAAAGGCCGAGGGTACGGCGATGGCCGGGCTCAAGGGGATGGAAACGATCAAGGCGAGCGGCCTGGAATCTGGCTTCTACGAGAAGTGGTCTGGCTATTACTCCAAGGCGATCAACGCCCAGCAAAATCTGCAGGTCTCCAATGTGTTGTTGTCGACGATGCCTACCTTGCTCAGCGCACTGGCAACGGTACTGGTGATCATCGTCGGGGGATTCCGTGTCATCGATGGCTTCATGACCATCGGTATGCTGGTCGCCTTCCAGTCCTTGATGGGTAGTTTTCTCGGGCCGGTGGAAAACCTGCTCGACCTCGGCACGGTATCCCAGGAGATGCGGGGCGATCTCGACCGCATCGACGATGTGCTGAAGTACCCCTTCGAGAGAGCGGCCCTCGAGATGGCCGACTCGGATGAGCAGGAGGGCGAGAAGGTGTTCCTGTCGGGAGACATCCGGCTGGAGAATGTTTCCTTTGGTTACAATCCGCTGGAGCCTCCGATGCTGGAGGATATGAACATGCACATCAAACCGGGGGACCGAGTGGCGCTGGTCGGTGGAAGTGGCTCCGGCAAATCGACGCTGGCCAAGTTGATCTCTGGAGAACTGGTTCCGTGGAGCGGCGAGATCTATTTCGATGGGGTCCCCCTCTCCGAGTTGCCGAGGAATCAGTTCGTCAATTCCTTCTCCTTCATCAGCCAGGAGATCCTCCTCTTCAGTGGTACCGTTCGAGACAACCTCACCCTGTGGGATTCCACGGTGCCTGAATCAGATTTGCACCAGGCATGTGAAGATGCTGCGATCCTCGAGACCATCACCGCCCTCCCCGGCGGCTTCGATGCGGAACTGATCGAAGGCGGCAATAACCTCAGCGGAGGGCAACGACAGCGACTGGAAATCGCCAGGACCCTGGTGCCCAACCCGACCATCCTGATCCTCGACGAGGCGACGAGTGCTCTCGATACCGAGACAGAAAGAGTGGTACTCGATCGGATGAGGATGCGAGGCTGCTCCTCCATCTTCGTCTCTCATCGATTGAGCACCATCCGGGATTGCACCGAGATCATCGTTCTGGAACACGGAAAAGTCGTTGATCGTGGAAACCACGATCAACTGTGGAGCGCAGCAGGTGCTTACGCAAATCTCCTGAAACTGGACGATGAGTTCAAGGAGACCAGCGCATGATGAATATTGAACCGCAACTGCTCGAGCAGAATGGAACGGTTCGCCTCGTCTCGGGGCATCTATCGCTGCTGCTCAATGATCCCGATCTGGTCTGGGTCGTCATCGATGGGCAGGGAGAACTGGTGGCCACCGACGTGGTGGCTTCTCATGCCACCGGACGTCGTCGCCTCATCCGGGATATCAGTGCTGGAGATTTCCTCTTCTCGATCCCTGCAGAACGGAGTGAGAATACTCACTCTGCCATGGTGCTTTCGACCGAATCAATGCGAGTTCTCGAGTTGCCGAGAGAACGGCTCGAGTTCGCAGCGCAATCGCTCGGTTCCTCTGCGGTCGAGGTGATCCAGGCCTGGGCAACGCAGGTCTATCCTCTGCTCGATCCCGAGCCGGTGCCCTCCTCCTGCGAGAGATGGGTCGAGGGAGAGAGTCGTGTGATCTCCATCGGGCACAGGGTCGCTCCGCCGGCCGATCGAGAAGGATGGATTCGTATCGCTCGTGGGAAGGGTCTGCTGGCGGGGAAACATGACATCTCCTTCGAGGATGATGTGGTACTGGCTCCTGCTGGGTGCTGGATCGAAGCGAGCGAGGAGATGGAATTCGAGGTACTCGAACGAACTGAAGTTCCCGTTCCAACCGCATCGTCTGCGTTGCTACGACTGCACCGTTGCATCCAGGAGGTCAGGTCCGTATCCAGGTCTCGTGAAGGGGATCATAACCTCGAGCGTGTGAAACGAAGAAAGATCATCGAGGGGAAGAGATCAGAACAAGCGCTCTCGCAACTGGCTTCGGTGTTGAATCCGCAGGAGACCCAGTCGATCCGTGGAGAAGATCTCTTTTCCGTCATGAAACTGGTCGGAGCCGAGAAGGGGATCGAGATCTTGCCGATCGCCGATTCCACCGATATGGAGTCGCTGAGCGATCCAGCCGAGGCGATCACCAGAGCTTCGAGGATTCAGCAGAGGCGCGTCGTCTTCCGCGGAAAGTGGTGGACTCGTGACGTCGGCCCACTGGTCGGATATCTCGAGCAGGATGGAAGGCCGGTAGCGATCTTGCAGGATCGCAGGGGCCACTACATGATCTACGATCCACGGGATGACTCGCGAACGATCGTGACCGAATCCACCTCTCGGTTACTCGAGAAGGATGCCCTGGTGTTGATCCGATCCCTCGACGAAAATGAGAAGAGTCCCTTCGGCCTGGTGAAGTTCTGTCTTCATAACAAGTTCGCCGATGTGACCTCGTTCTTCTTCGCCGCGATGCTCCTCACGGTGATGGGGATGCTGATTCCGCAGGCGATGGCCATCATGCTGGATACCGCGATCCCCGACTCGAACCCGAGACTGTTGATGGAACTGGGCGCAGCGCTGATTGGCGTTACGATCGGGATGACCCTGCTGAGGGTGTTCCAGGCCTTCGTCAGCATCCGATTGTCGGTGATCACCGACTTCGATGCTCAATCCGCCATCTGGGATCGATTGTTGCGACTCAAGGTGTCCTTTTTCTCCAAGTACTCCACCGGGGACCTGTTGCAACGTGTCTCCGCCGCTCACGCCATCAGCCAGGAGTTCAGCGGTTCGACCTTGTTGACCCTGATGACATCGTTCATGGCACTGCTCAACGTGGTACTGCTCTTCTACTACAACTCGACCCTGGCATTCGTGGCCATCGTCATCGCCACTCTGGTGGCAGTGGTCACCATGATCGGGGGGGTACTGATTCGCAGATATGCGAAGAAGTTGATGGAGCAGGAGGGTGAACTGCTCGGTTTCGAAGTCCAACTCATCAGTGCCGTGAGCAAACTGCGAGTTGCCGGTGCAGAACGGCGGGCATTTGCCTTGTGGATGGAGCGGGTCGCGAAGCAATTGAGCCTCTCCAACAGCGTCCAGAGGATCGTCGATGGTCTTGGGCTCTTCAACATGGCGATCCCGACGCTGAGTACATTGATCCTGTTCATGTTGGCGATTCCGTTGGTCACCGGGCAAGATCCGGGTCAGTCACCGATGACCATCGGTGTGTTCCTCGCGTTCAATACCGCCCTCGGGATCTTCCTCGCCGGTGCACTGACCTTGAGTGCTACCGTCGTGGGTTTCCTCGATACCACGGTACTCGCTGAACGGATGAAGCCTCTGATGACCGCTGAGATGGAAACGGTTACCGCCAGCGTCGATCCAGGGAAGTTGAAGGGAGAGGTCGAACTCTCACGGATCCACTTCCGCTATTCACCAGAGGGTCCCAAGGTGCTGGAAGATGTCACGATTCATGCCAGGCCAGGTGAGATGATCGCCTTGACCGGAACCTCGGGGTGCGGCAAGTCGACTCTGTTGCGGCTGATGCTCGGATTCGAGAGTCCCGAAAGCGGTGAGGTTCGCTTCGATGGTCAGGATGTCGATTCGATCGATGCCACCGCCGTCCGCAGGCAACTGGGAGTGGTGCTCCAATCGGGGCATCTCGGTGCTGGATCGATATTCGAGAACATCACGGTGGGCTCGGTCTATTCGATGGAGCAGGCGTGGGAGGCCGCTGAAGAGGCGGGCATCGCAGATGATATCCGCATGATGCCGATGCAGATGCATACGGTGGTCAGCGAGGGGGGCAGTAATCTTTCAGGTGGCCAGCGACAGCGCATTCTCATCTGCCGCGCGCTGATTCGAAGGCCGAAGATCCTGTTCCTCGACGAGGCTACCAGCGCTCTCGATAACAAGGCCCAGAAGATCGTCAACGACAGCCTCAATCGAAGGCGCGTCACGCGCATCGTGATCGCCCATCGACTCAGTTCGATTCGTGCTGCCGATTGCATCTATGTGCTCGATCGAGGCCGCGTGGTCGAGCAGGGGACTTACAGCGAGTTGGTCGCAGCAAAAGGCACATTTTCCGGACTGGTCGCACGACAGACCACATAGCGGCCACCGGGGTCGTCATCATCTCGGTGCCGCAGGGCGGCCGAAAGATTCTCACAAGACCAGCAGAATAGTGCGGCATCCGATGAAGAGTTCCTTATCGAGGATCTCGAAGGCCCGCAATCCAGCAGTTGGTTGAGCGGCCGCCGGGATATGAAACAGGTAATGGGTTTCTGTCACTCCTTTCGAAATGGATGCGAACGAGTTACTGGAGACATTGAGATGGTGCCGGCCTGATACGCACCGTCCTTGAAGGGCCGAGTTGTTCAAGAGTTCAGAGGTCCTGTTCATCGATGGGGCGGTTGGTTCCGAACTGGAACGGCGCGGCGTCGATCTATCCTTGCCGCTGTGGTCGAGCCGTGCATTGATCGATGCCCCCGAGGTATTGGCCGCTGTTCATCGCGATTACTTGATCGCTGGTGCCGAAGCGATCACCACGGCTACCTTTCGCACTCATCGTCGATCGCTGGAAAAAGTTGGACTGGGCGAACGTGCTGCAGAACTGACCCGGCAGGCGGTAGAGATCGCCAGGCGGGTTCGCGACGAGGAGCGTCCAGATGCTCTGGTGTTCGGTTCTGTCGCTCCGCTCGAGGATTGCTACCGGCCGGATCTGGTGCCGGATGAAGAGACTTGTTTGCGTGAACATACCGAGTGGATGGGGCATCTGATCGAGGCTGGAGTGGACCTGATCTTGATCGAGACGATGAACCAATTGGGCGAGGCGCGCGCTGCGGTGGAGGCCGCGCGTCGGGTGGCTCCCGGCAAATGGATGATCAGTTTCTGTACTCGTCGTGGCGGACTGCCAGGAGTGCTGCTCAGTGGCGAGGAATTGGCACCCTTGCTGTCTCAACTGGGGGATGCACGTGCGGTGGGTGTCAACTGCGTTGCTGCCAACGCGATGGTCGATCAGGTCGGTTTGTTACGGCGAGCGCTTCCGGAGACTCCCATCCTCGCTTACGGAAACATTGGCCATGCAGATTCGGATGGGAACTGGATCTCTTCGGATGCCATCGACCCCGACGAATATGTCGAATATGTCACCTCCTGGATCGAGGCGGGGGCCAGCATCGTCGGAGGCTGCTGTGGGACCACCCCTGAACATATTCGAGTGACCAAGGAGAAGATTAGATTAGGATGAGAGTTCGATCCCGAGCGGATTTGGGTAATCAGATTTTCGCGTAGGATCGTTATTGTCTGGAAGGTCCGGGTGGTTTTTCCAGAAATTATTCTCCCGAGGAACTGGAGACAATCATGTTCTTACCACTGATTCTTGCCCTTTCCATCGCTCCTGTGGATGGGCCTGTGGATGGACCTGTTCTTCCTGAAGTGGGAGCACCACCTCCGATGATACTGGAGCGATTGGGTGAACATCGTCGACCGGTAGCTAGCGATTCGGTGCAAGCACGCCAGTGGTTTGATCAAGGTCTCGCCTTGATGTACGGCTTCAACTTCGATGGGGCGGTGGCTTCTTTTCTCCAGGCGACCACCATCGATCCAGATTTTGCCATGGCCTGGTGGGCGATCGCCTACTCTTGTGGTCCGAATCAGAACAACCCGACCATCGCTGCTCCCAAGGACCAGTGGTCCTACGCTGCTGCCCAGCGGGCATTTGAGTTGAAGGACCGTGAGAGCGGTGCCAATCTCGCCTTGATCGAAGCGTTGGTGCACCGTTATCAGTATCCTGTACCGGAAGATCTGACCGATCAGAATCAGGCCTACCTCGATGCGATGGTGTTGGTACGAGATCAGTTCCCGCTGGATCCCGATGTGGCGACCTGGACCGCAGAAGCGATGATGGTGACCCAGCCGTGGGAATACTGGTCGCTCGATGGCGAACCACTCAACCTTACGCCGAAGTTTCGAGCCATCCTGGAGGGCGTGATGAAGCGTCATCCTGACCACCCTGCCGCAAATCACCTCTACATCCATGTCATGGAATCGTCACCCTGGCCGGAGATCGCCGAACCCGCAGCTGATCGCCTGATCGAGTTGATTCCAGCAGCAGGTCACCTGGTGCATATGCCATCTCATATCTGGATGCAGACCGGGCGTTATGACGATGCCGCCGATTGCAACCGTCGCGCTGCGGCGCTTGACGATGCGTGGTTCGAAGGGGATCCAAACGCTGGTGAATATCGGTTCTACATGGCTCACAACCGTCACTTTCTGGCCTTCGCAGCCACGATGCAGGGGCGTCGTCGTGAAGCGGTGTCTTCTGCCCGCGCGATCACCGAGGAAGTCCCGGCGCCTTTGCTGGAGGCACTCGGTTTCGTCAGCGATGGAGTCGCATCCTGCAAGTGGCACGTGCTGGTCCGATTTGGCATGTGGGAAGTGATTCTGGCTGAACCGACCCCGCCGGAATGGGCGGTGATTGGACGATCCATGCAACATTACGCTCGTGGCATCGCCTTTGCTAACACCGGGCGTATTGAACAGGCACGTACCGAAATGGCTGCTTTTGATGAAGCGATCCAGGCGATTCCCGCCGAGGACTGGGATCTCGGTGGTCAGCCGGCTGCCGAGGTGATGCCGTTGGCGCGGCTGGTGCTTTCTGGTGAAATTGAATTCAAGGCCGGAAATCGTGATAGGGGCCTCGACTTACTGGCCCAGGCGATCGAGTTGGAAGAACGACTCAAATATGCCGAGCCGACTGCCTGGATGATGCCCGCTCGACATGCCTACGGAGCGCTGCTCATCGTGGCAGGCAGGTACAAAGATGCCGAGAAGGTTTACCTGAGAGATCTTGATATCTTTCCCGCCAACGGTTGGGCTCTACTTGGCCTTCGCGATGCACTGCGCGGCCAGGGGCGAGTCGATGAAGCGGCTCGAATCGATCAGTCGTTTCGGAAAGCGTGGCGAAGCGCGGATGTGATGCCACCGGCATCGTGTTATTGCGGTGAGACGGTAGCCAAGTAGATGCAGTCCACGCAGGGTCCGATCTTCGGTAAAAATGGTACGCCATCTCCTTCCAGGATGGTGATCCGAGAGGCGACAGAGCAGGATCGTCAGGAGATCTATCGCACCAGGCATGATGTCTATGCGGTCGAACTGGGTCAGCACCCGCAGAACCCGGATGGAATACTGAAGAATCATCTGGATCAGTTCAATCGTTACTTCGTGGCGATCATCGATGGGGAGATGGCTGGTTTCATCAGCGTCACTCCTCCGGAGGGGGGCGAGTACTCCCTCGATAGTTACCTGGATCGGCAACAGTGGCCCTTTGAAGATCGCGATCAGCTGTTCGAGGTTCGGCTGTTGACGGTCAACTCTGGACGGCGGGGATCGCTTCTGGCGACAGCACTGATGTATGCCTCTTTCCGCGCGGTGGAGGCGAGCGGAGGAACCCGATTGGTAGTCATCGGACGCACCGAGGTGGCCTCCATCTATCGCAGCAGTGGATATCAGGATCATGGAGTCGAACTGGTCAGCGGGGACGTGACCTTCCGACTGATGAGCGCCACCGTCGATCAAGTTCGCAAGCAGGTCGAGAAGCGACCTCAACTACTCGATCGGATCGAGCAGAGGGTGGAGTGGCAGCTGTCCTTTCCACTGAGGAAACCTGCGGCTTGTTTTCATGGCGGAGGTTTCTTCGATGATGTGGGAGATGGATTTCAGACCCTTTCGCGACGGCAGGAGATCATCAATGCCGATGTTCTGGACGCATGGTTCCCCGCCGCTCCCGGTGTGATTTCGACCCTCTCCGAGCACCTCGACTGGCTGGTGCGAACATCTCCTCCGACCGGTTGCGAGGGCCTGATCGCAGCGATCGCTGCGGCGAGGGGTGTGCCGGGATCGTGTATCTTGCCGGGGGCCGGATCATCCGACCTGATCTTCCTCGCTTACAACCAGTGGCTCACCTCCGCGAGCAAGGTGCTTCTACTCGATCCAACCTATGGCGAGTATTTTCATGTCTGCGAAGAGGTTCTGCGTTGTCAGGTCGATCGCTTTCAACTACGCCGCGAAGATGGCTTCAAAGTCGCTGGCGAACGGTTGCAAGAGAAACTTGCAGAAGACGACTACGACCTGGTAGTGGTGGTCAATCCCAACAGTCCCACCGGCTGCCACCTTCCGATGAGCGAGTTGCAGTCGATCATCGAGGCTACTCCAGCATCCACTCGCTTCTGGATCGATGAAACCTACATCGAGTACGTCGGTAGTGCGCATTCACTGGAACAGTTTGGCTGCCAGAGAAAAAATGTCGTGGTTTGTAAGTCGATGTCGAAGGGCTATGCACTGTCGGGGGTGCGATCGGCATATCTTTGTGCGTCTCCAGAGATCCTCGAACCGTTGCGAGCGTTGACTCCACCGTGGGCGGTCAGTCTGCCGGGGCAGGTGGCAGCGGTGAAGGCACTCGAGGATCCCGACTACTACCAGGCCCAATATCAGGCGACTGCGTTGGCACGCGAGTCGATGGCCAGAGACCTCCAAGAACTGGGGCTCGAGGTGATTCCATCGGTGGCCAACTTTCTTCTGACTTTTCTTCCCGCCGATGGCCCGACCGCTGCTCAGGTCATCCAACATTGTCGCCGATCGGGAGTTCATCTGAGGGATGCCAGCAACATGGGAAGTGCACTGGGAACCCATGCGCTGAGGACTGCGGTCAAGTCACCGCAGCAGAACTCGCAGATCGTGACCGCCATCGCCGAGGCGCTGTCGACGGTTTAGGCCTGAGCGAGTTCAATCCTGCTCGAGTTCAGCAGGCTGGATCCGATAGAGGACGTGGGGTCGAAGCGGGTGCCTCGGTTCCAGTGCCGGGTGATCAATATCGCCATCGAGATCACGGCTCATGCCGATCTTTTCCATGACGCGACGAGAGGCGTTGTTGGCGGGAACCGTGAAACTGACGATTTCATCGAGCCCCAGATGTTCGAATCCAAACTGGAGCGATGCTCTGGCTCCCTCGGTGGCATATCCCTGACCCCAGTAGGAAGGGCTGAGATGCCAGCCGATCTCGACGCAGGGACTCGCAGGGAGGGTGTGCCGAGGGATATCCAGGCCGAGGAACCCGATGAACTCTGCTGCATCGGGCAACTCCACGACCCATGGCGCGAATCCTTGGGCTTCGATCTTTTGCTGGATCCGATCGAATTGAGCGTTTGCAGCGGACCGAGGGCTCGGACCCGGCATGAAGTGATGGTAGAGAGGATCGGCGAGCATCGCTGCCAGCGGATCGCGATCTGCGGCGCACCATTTCCTCAGCAGCAGGCGATCGGTTTCGAGGGAGTCCGGTAAGGTCATCGCAATCCTCCCGCTCGGTAGGTTATCCTCGTCGATCGGGGATTGCGACAAGCCCCATCAGGGGGCACCATCTCGGTCACCATGGCTCCTGGCAGGGCCCGAAAGGACACCGATGCAGATCGACTTGGAAGGAAATCCAGACTTCGGCGAGGCGCGGGTCCAGATGGACTCTGGAGAGCGATTCCGTGCGGCCTCTGGTGCGATGAACTGGATGGAGGGAGACATCGAGTTGAAAGCTCGATTGCTCGGTGGTGTGGCGACCTCACTGGCACGACGGGTACTCGGTGGAACATCTCTTTTCATCACCGAATACACCTCCGGGGGGGACAGCCGTCTCGCGCTCAGTCATGCGATGGCCGGGACCCTGGTGCGAACTCCAGTGACTCGTGAGGGCTTGCTGATCGCCGGAGGAGCATTCACCGGCTGTACCGATGGAGTTCAACTCAAGACAAGATTCGGTGGCTTCAAGGCGTTTTTTAGCGGCAAGGGAGCCTTCTTCATCGAGGCCGCAGGCGTCGGCGAAGTGATTTTCGGTGCCTACGGAGCACTGGTCGAGAAGGAACTCGATGGTGAACTGGTGGTCGACAACGGCCACGTCCTCGCCTGGGAACATACCCTCGACTGGAAACTGGGAACCACGGGTGGTTTCAAGAACACCTTCTTCTCCGGTGAGGGATTGGTGATGCGTTTTTCAGGTCGTGGCAAGATCTGGCTTCAGACTCGTCATCTGGCTGGAACGGCGGGGTGGATCTCCCCGTTCCTGAGAGGATAAGGCGATGAGATTCGAAATACTCGAACAGGGAGCCTTCCAGTCGGCACTGGTCCACTTCGATCATGGAGAGCGTCTGATCAGCGAATCGGGGGCGATGGTGCGAGCTTCCGGCAATGTCGATATCGACGTCACGACTCGTGCGAAGAAGGGTGGCGGCATGTTGTCGGGGGTCAAGCGCCTGCTCGGTGGCGACTCCTTCTTCCTCTCCACCTATAGCACCACCGACGGGGGGTCGGGTGAGGTGGGGATTGCACCGATTTTGCCGGGAGAGGTGATGACACTGGAAGTGGCCGGGGCGAGTCACTGGAAGACCACGGGCGGCTCCTTTTTGGCTGCCGGTGGAGACATCGAACTCGATATGCAGTTCCAGGGACTGGGTGGATTCATCTCCGGCGAGAGTTTGTTTTTCCTCGAGGCATCGGGTAGTGGAACCATCCTGGTCGGTGCCTTCGGGGCGCTACGGGAACTGGAAGTGAATGGTGAACTGACCATCGACACCGGTCACCTGGTCGCCTATGAGGGATCTCTGGATTACTCCGTGACCAAGGCGGGGGGCTCATGGATGCAGTCCTTTCTTGCTGGTGAAGGATTCGTGATGAAGTTCAGTGGGCAGGGAAGAGTGATCGTCCAGACCCACGACGCCAGCGGTTTTGGTCGGCGACTGGGGCCCTTGTTGCCTCCGAGGGAGTGAAGATGAAATACAAGATTGATTGCCAGCCAGGCTATTCCTATCTCGAAGTGGAGTTGGATGTTTCCGAGTCCATCTCGAGCGAGTCCGGTGCCATGGCCTGGATGGATCCAGAGATCGAGATGGAAACCTCCACTCGTGGGGGAGTCTTTCAGGGATTGAAGAGAGCCCTCCTCTCGGGAGAATCCTTCTTTCAGAATACCTACACCACACAATCTTCGGGGGCTCGGGTGAGTCTGGCTCCGGGACCCGCAGGGGCAATCGTGGCCAGGGAGATGAATGGTGAAGAGCTATTCCTGCAGAAGGGAGCCTACCTCGCTTCCATCGGAGACATCCAGATCGATACCAAGTTCGATGGTCTTCGTGGTTTCTTCAACGAGGGCCTCTTCATCCTTCGTTGTTCGGGGACTGGCACCCTGTTCTTCAATGCTTATGGAGATATCCAGGAGGTGGAAGTAGACGGGGAGTACCTCGTCGACAACGGCTATGCGGTGGCGTGGGAACCGAGCCTCGACTACCGGCTGACCCGCGCACGCAAGATCCGTTCATTCCTCTTCGGAGATCAATTGCTGCTGCGCTTCTCCGGCAGAGGAAAGGTGTGGGTGCAGTCGCGCTGCCCCCATGCCTTTGCCAGTTGGGTTCACCCCTATCGACGGAAGAAACAGAAGAGTAATAATTGAAGACCCGTAGGGGATCACTGATCCAGTGCTGTTTCCTGTGGAAACCTGTCCGAGTGCGTTGCGATTCCGGATACAGGTGTGCGATGGAGTTGTGTGCTCTCGACCCCCGGATGGCTTGTGGAACTTCTTCAGAAATGATCCACTTCAAGAATAGACACCTTTGGTGACCCGCTGAGCGGAGCACTTTGAATGGAGACATCGTGAATCAGCCTGTTCTACCCCAGGATCTGCTCGATCGATTGAGCAGGTCCGGAGATCGGCTCGAGATTGAAGAAGGAACCGAAATCATCCGCGAGGGAGATTTCGAGGAGAGTATCTATCTGATCGAGAGTGGCGGAGTCGAGGTGCTGCGTGGCGGCACAGTGATCGGCACCATCGAGGCGGGAGATCTGGTCGGCGAGATGGCATTCATCGATCGCCGCCCGAGGAGCGCCACTGTCCGCGCTGGGACCTCCAGCGTACTGCGGAAGATGGAACGAGAAGACCTGTTGAGAGATCTGGCTAAAGACCCTGAGGACCTGCTGAGTTTTGTCCGGATCCTCGATTCTCGACGTCAGGCGCATCTGGACTCCGCAGTGAATTCAGCGGATCAAGATGTCGAGATCTTTCTTCAAAGAGTGACTGACGAGGCCATCGCGCATCGTGCGGTGAACCATCCCTACCTGCTGGCATTGAGGAATCATTCTCTTCCAGACATGAAATGGGCGCTGGCGGATTTCGCCTTCCATTATCACGGATACTCGTCTCATTTCCCGCGGTTTTTGACCACTGTCATAGGGCGCCTGGAGAGACCCGAGCATCGAGCGGCTCTGATGGAAAATCTCACCGAAGAGGCAGGCATCTACGAGTCCGGTGAACTGGAGGAACTGGCTGACATCGGTGTGGAGCAGGAGTGGGTGGATGGGATTCCGCATCCGATCCTCTTTCGGAGATTCTGTGAAGCAACAGGAGTCAAAAACTTGAATCCGGAGTCGGACTCGGTGGAGGTGGTCTGCTGGCGTGAGATGTTCCTTTCGGTTCTTTCGGGAGGATCCCCTGCGGAAGCGATCGGGGCTCTGGGGCTGGGAACCGAAAATGTGGTGAGTACCATGTACCAGCACTTCTTGCCGGCGATCACGGTGCTCGGAGTTGATCCGAGAGAGACGGTTTTCTTCCCTCTCCACGCTGCAGTCGATGATCACCATCAAGAAACCTTGCTCGAGATCTCACGGCACTATGCTGCAACCCCATCGGGTCGGGTGGATCTGGTCAAGGGAATGCGGAAGGCTCTGGCTCTCAGGGCGGGATTCTGGGACTGGTTGCACCTGCGTGCTACGACCCTGGGCTGCTGCGACGATGCCGTGACCCCATGAGGCCATAGACCTGTTATTGAAGACCCGTGTAGACCTATTCGTGAAGACTCGCCCCGGATTATCACTGGAAGTCTAGATCTGCAGAGAATTCCCGGTCATCATCGGACCCGAGAGGAAATTCCATGAATCCAATACTTGAGATCCAGATCGAACCATACGAAACGAAATCCGATACCTGCGTGATCAAAACCAATCGAGTCGTGGCAAAAACGCCCGAGTACTTCTCTACCGTGGAGGAAGCCAGTGCCAGTCCACTGGGGCAGTTGCTGGTGCAGATCGAAGGACTCGAAGCGGTGTTGCTTCAGGATCGAATCGTCACCTTGTTGAAGCCGAGCGAGGGCCCCCCATGGGGGCCGATTGCTGAGCGGGCCAGCGAACTCATCCAGACCCATTTCGAGGGACTCGAACGAATCCAGAAGAATCGGGCGCGCCAGATGAACGAGGAAGAGAAGGAACTGTTCGTCGAGATCCAGAATTTGCTCAATGATGAGATGAACCCGATGGTGGCTGCACATGGTGGATTCATCGAAGTGGTCGATGTGAAGGAGACTGACATCTTCGTTCACATGGGTGGAGGTTGTCAGGGTTGCGGGATGGCAGCGATGACCTTGCGCCAAGGAGTGGAAACTTTGATTCGCCAGAAGGTCCCCAGAGTGAAAAATATCCACGACTCCACCGATCACGAAGCTGGAGACAATCCCTTCTATGAGTGACGCCACCGGCGACCTTCCTCTGGATCCTGCTGCTGAGGATCTGGAGTGGTATCGTGTTTGCTCGGTGGGAGAGATCGAGGAGGAGGAACCGTTCTTCAATACAGTCGGAGGTCGGAGCCTGATGGCGGTGCGCCAGGGCGCTCGAATTGCCGTCTTTGATGATCGTTGTCCGCACCTGGGAGCATCGATGATCGGAGCCACCGTGGAGGACGGTCAGGTGGAGTGTCCGCTCCATGGAGCCTGCTTCGATGCCAGTAGCGGCTCGGTGCTCGATGGCCCCACAACACAGGATCTGGTCTGTCACCCGATGCGAGTCTCCGATTCGGCACAGGTGGAGGTGGGGTTGTCTCGACCGGACCGAACGCCCTGAAGGTGCCTGGTTTGACAATTTCTGTCACTTCCGCTTCTTGCCTCATGCCATGGATGCTGGACACTGGCCTCTGTAACCGAACGAGCGGCAATCAAGCGAACGGCAAGGAGCCCCATGATGCGATGGATTCTGTGGATTCCACTACTCCTCTTGTTCCTGTCGGGGTGCATCGTTGTGCGGTCAGATGCCGCTCGGGTCGATCCCGAGAGTGGATCATTCGTCATCGATCTCACCTCCGGTGGGGAGCAGGACCGGGATTCCGATGAGAATGAGGGGCACGACGACGACGACGACGACGATGGCGATGACGATGGCGATGACGATGACGATGACGACGACGATGGCGATGACGATGACGATGACGATGACGATGACGACGACGACGACGACGACGAAGAGGTCGACCAGAAGCGTGATGAGATCGAGAAGATGGAACGAGATCTTCATCAGGCAGAGATCCAGATGGAGATTTCCCGGTTGCAGTGGAGACTCTCCGAAGATGCCGCACAGCATCAGAAGGATGCCGATCATCGCACACTGGATGAGGCGCGCAGGGATCGGCAGTTATTCCACGAGTTTGGAGTGGCCGAGGAGAAGCATGATGCGCACCAGTCCCTCGCCCGGGCGAGCAATCAACTGCAGGATGCCGAGGACGAACTGGAACAACTGTCGATCCTCTACGAGGGATCGGAACTGGAGGATGGAACCGCCGAAGTGGTTCTCTCCCGCGGGCGACGCGGACTCGAACAGGCCCGCAGATCGCTGGAGCAGGCGCAGAGAGATCATCACGTCGCTCTCGAGATCGACCTCCCCAAAAAAATGGAATCCTTCGATCGGGCCGTCGATGAGGCCGATCGCGCCATTGAAAGAGCAGAAGTGGAGCGTCAGGTCGCCGAGATGGAGCATCAACTCGCTGAGCAGGAGCAGCACAGGGCTCTTGAAGAACTGCAAGAAAAGTTGGAGAAAGCTCATCACGAGCTGGAGGAGATGACCGGTGAAGTGGTCAAACCGGCGACCCTTGCCTGGAGGTTCTTCTGATGCAGCCGATCGTCATCGCGACGATTCTGAGCTGGCTCTCACTGACCGGATCCATCGATCCTGTCGCCGTAGCCGATCCTACTGCCGTAGTCGATCCGATTGCGGGGGCCGGGTCGGACTGGAGGGCAGCAGCCACCACCGGATTGCACCAGGCTCTCCACTACTTACTCGACCATCAGGAACCGGACGGAGCCTTTGGTCACTGGCGTGGACCCATCGGTTCCGATGATTGGGGTTGGTCGGTTCCCGGCCAGCACTACGCCTGGCAGGTGGCGACCACCGCCATCACCTGCGTGACCCTGATGGATCTGGCGGATGTGGCGCCGGAAGGTTCCGCCGAGAAGATCCGCAAGGCGATGCATCGTGGTCTCGATCACCTCTGTGAGAATGGCCGCCGCAAGAGGATCCTCAACTGGGATACCGACAATGTCTGGGCCTATGTCTATGCGCTGGAGGCGGTGGCTCGAGCGCTTGCCGAGGATCCGCTCGCAATCGGCAGCGAGCGCAGGGGGCGGCTCAGGAAACTGGGTGAAGATCTGATCGTCACACTGGAACTGTATCAGAGCCCCGACGGTGGCTGGGCCTACTACGATGAGGCACCCATCACTCGCCGTCCCACCTGGGGAACTTCTTTTGTCACCGCATCGCTGTTGTTGATCTTCGAGCAATGTGAGGGGGTGGGGCTGGCGGTTCCCGACAAGATGCAACAGCGAGGGTTGCGCGCATTGCGTCGCTGTAGGCTTCCCAATGGGGCATACGACTACAATGTATCGGTGATCCCCAGTTCAGAAGGACTGACAGAGATCAATCAGATCAAGGGGTCCTTGTGTCGGATCCAGGTCGGAAATCTGGCGCTCAGGGTCTGTGGTGACGCTGGTGAGGTGAGTTACGAGGACATCGTCACCGGGCTGGACCAGTTTCTGGTACGGCATCACAAGTTCGTGTCGCTCGCACGAGGTCGTCCCCATCCACACGAGGCTTACTACGATAACAGCGGGTACTTCTTCTTCTACGGCCACTATTATGCCGGCGATCTGATTCGACTTCTGCCGCAGGAGTTACGCCTGCAGTGGTGGCCGAAACTGATCGAGAAGATCCTCGCGACCCAGGAGCCGGACGGCTCGATGTGGGATTACTCCTTCTTTTCCTATCACCGGATCTATGGCACCGCCTGGAGTGCCTCGGTGTTGGCGAAGGCTTTGAAGGAATCGTCGCCGCAGAAACGCGTCGAGGAAGAGCCGAGAAAACCACAGCGAGTTCGGTAGATCGAGGTCGCAGAAGAGTGCTGTATCGCTCGCAGGTGAAATTGCTCCCATCCGCCTCGTCACTCCAACTCGTCACTCCAACTCATCGATCCAAGGATTTTGAGATGGAAAATCCGGATAAAAAAAAGGGTGCCGAGTCGAGGACCCGGCACCCTTTAATATTCGAATCACCAACTACGGTCGACTAGTTGTCGGCGCAGCACGGCTTGGAGCAGTCGTCTCCACAGGCTTTCTTGGCAGCGGCGGCAGCAGCGGGGCAACCTCCACAGTCGGCGGCGGACTTGGAGCAAGTGGTGGCAGCACTGC
>JABHOG010000115.1 GCA_018694835.1 Planctomycetota bacterium
CTGCGACAGTTTCCACCAGCTGGATGCGTCGAGAATGGCAAATCGATGAATCAGCAATGCGGCATGAAGAAACAGCACGATGATCGCCGGAAACCTGGCTCCTGGCGCACGGAAGAGTAGCTGTAAAGAGAGTAAGATGCAGAAGGATCCCAGCACGATATCGGTCAGTCGAAGGGGTGGGTGCAACTCGGATGGGCCGCTGAAAATTGCTTCGAAGATCCACACTGCGCCTCTGGTCAGCAGCCATCCTGCTGCCACCAACGTGAGAATTCTTGCGGGTGAAGCAGGGCGAGGTGGTTCCAGGTTCATGGGTGGTTGTGCTCCACTTCGTATCGCTCCCACCGGGAGAGTGTCCGGAGTATGCTAAGGGCACACGACACAGGATGCTGCCCTTTCCAGTGAGTTCATGGAGGGACCTGAGAACAGGCAGCGCGTGTCTGAGAGAATGGACTCCGTGATCAACAAGGCAATTGTCGCACTGCTTCCCCTGATTCCCCGCTCGTTGGTGTGGAAGGTTTCTCGCCGCTACATCGCAGGAAAGACCCTGGATGATGCGCTCCGCTGTGTTGAAAAGCTCAACGAAGCGGGGATGAGTGCAACCCTGGATGTGCTTGGCGAGGACACCACTGATCATTCCGAGGCGCTCGCCGGGGAAAAGATCTATCAGGAATCTCTGCGCGAGATCTCGAGTAGAGGGCTGGATGCCAATATATCGGTAAAGCTGTCGATGTTGGGATTGAAATTCGATGTGCCACTTTGCGAGTCGATCGTGATGCGGCTGCTGCAATCCGCCGAGCTATACGACAACTACGTGCGAATGGACATGGAAGACTCCTCCGCGACCAGAATCACCCTCGACCTCTACAGGAAGTTGAGAAGCCAGTCCGGTCGTATCGGTACCGTGGTCCAGTCTTATCTTCGCAGCACCGAGTCTTCCGTTTCAGATTTGCTCTCCGGGGGGGTCACCAACCTCAGGCTCTGCAAGGGGATCTACGTGGAGCCGGAGGAGATCGCCTTCAAGGAGTTTGAAGAAGTACAGGATTCATTCCGAGCGACACTCCGACTGTTACTCGAGAATGGCGCGCAACGAGTTGGGATTGCAACTCATGACCCGAAGCTGGTTCTTTCCAGTCTCGATCTGCTCAAGGAACTGGAGATCCCCAAGGAAAGATATGAGTTCCAGATGTTGCTGGGAGTTGCAGAGAAGATGCGAGGTGATCTTGTCGCCGCTGGCCACCCGCTGAGGGTTTATGTTCCCTTCGGCGAGGAGTGGTATGCCTATTCCACTCGGAGACTCAGGGAAAACCCGCAGATCGCAGGGCATGTCGTGAAGAACCTGTTCAGGGGGTGAATTCCAGGAAGACACCGAAGTGGCGCCAACAGCGGTGGAGCCCGGACGATGAAAGACTGGCGCCCATCGCTTCATTGAAGCATGCCAGCACACTGATCGAAGATTACCCGGCAACGGGAACCTTGCAGCAGCAGTTCAAGGCTCAGATCCTCGAGATGTGTAATTTTCACCCACGTTTGCTCGATCGAGATTGCATGCCGGGTCATCTGACAGCGTCCGCTCTCGTGGTCAATGAAGATCGATCTCGAGTCATGTTGCATCATCATGCCAAGTTGAACCGCTGGCTGCAATTTGGTGGTCATTGCGATGGCGATGCCAATCTACCCGCTGTTTCCCTGCGAGAGTCCATCGAGGAGTCCGGCGTACCGGATCTATCCATCGATCCAGAGATCATCGATATTGATATCCACACCATTCCGCAACGAAAAAAGGTGCCAGAGCATCTTCATCTGGATATCCGGTTCATGGTGATGGCTTCCGATCATAGCCAGCCGATGAAGAGCGATGAGTCGCTTGAGGTTTGTTGGTATGATGTGAGCGAGCTGAACAAAATCGTGCTGGATCAGTCCGTGATGCGTTTGGTTAGAATCATCTGTTGAACTTCAGGCTGACGGAGGGATAGTCCCATGAGCGAGAGACGCAAGGCTCTGAAAATGGCGGGATTGATGAATAGTCTGCTGGTCGGATTTGCGATCGCCTTGATGATTTTCGCCGGAGTACTGAGTGTCACCATTCCTTTTGAACAGCAGATGGAGTCGTCGATACTCTTGTATGTCAGTGCGGGCCTGAGCGGGGTCAGCATATTGGCAGGATTTTGGATCAGATATTCGGTCATTCCATCGACAGATCTACCACTTACGATGAAGGGCGTGGGACTCCACTCGATCTTGATTTCAGTGATTGTCGGGCTTCATGAAGCCAGTGGATTGCTCTGGGCCTGCTGCTCCTTCCTGTATCGAGATCAAAGCGCACTTGCGGGAACCGCCATCCACATCTTTCTGGTATCGATGCCGTGGAATGCAGGAGCTGACCTGGAACAAGGGAGTGAAGAAGAGGAAGCGGAGAGTGAATCATGAGCAGGAGTAGAGCAACCAGAGCGATAATGATCCTGGGAGGGATGGTAGTCATGGGAGTACTTGCAGGTCTATTTTCTTCGGGTGCCAAGGGAGACGTCGGACTCAAGATCGGTGATCCGATTCCCGACCTGACACTGTCTGGTTCAGACGGTAAGAAGCATTCGCTCCGTCAAGGAATGAGCCGCGGAGAAGGATTGATCATCGCTTGGATCCCCAAGACCTTCACCCCAGGATGAACTGCCCAGTGCAAGGCGTTGCGTGACAGCATCGAATCCATTCTAAAATTCAAGGTCAACATGTTTGTCATCTCTTGCGACGGACTCGAAAAATCAAAAAACTTTTCTGCTGAACTGGGGATGCCGTTTCCAGTTCTTAGCGATGATGATCGAGCTGCGGCGAAGGC
>JABHOG010000116.1 GCA_018694835.1 Planctomycetota bacterium
AGCTCCTCCCGCCAACACGGCGTATATTGAACTGGCCCTGGAAGTGTAAGCAGGATCTGCAGCCGATATCTCGTCACAGTGGGCCTCGCCGCCGATCGGAATCCCCAGGACCGACAACGCCCTCATGATATCCGACTCCGGAGGGGCTCTCAACGCAGGGCGGAAGGTAAGAAATAGTCCGTTCGGCAGATCCGAGTCACTTTCCCAGACAAAAGCGTGAAAATATCAGGTCCAGTACATCTTCGGGTGTCGATTCTCCCGTCACCTCCTCGAGATGGCGGAGCGCATCTTTCAGATCCTCGACCAGCAATTCAGGGCCCGCGTCCGCCTGGACGATGGCGAGCGAAAGCCGATCTCGGCAGGTCGACACCAGTTGCCACTGGCGGGCATTGAATCGTAAGGCGTCGCTTCGTTGCTGTCCCGCTGAGCGCGCGCTCCAGGCCACAAGATGCTGACGTAACGCAGCGATCCCCTCGCCACTTTTCGAACTGACCCTGGAGGCTTCTGGCAGAAACTGCGGATCGACAAATCGTTCCCGATCACACCGAGTCAAAACAGGGTGCACCCTGGAGCGCCACTCCTCCGGCAAACTCGCCCGCTCCTGCTCGATTTCGGCAGCATCTCTCGATCCATCGATCACCCACACGATCGGATCGTCCGCATCGACCACGTCCCTGGCTCGCTCCAGCGCGCGACTCTCGACCTCCCCCTGCGCCTCCCGATCACCGGGCAAATCGAGGATCTCGACTTCTCGCCCGGACTCCATCAGGAGCCCACGGACCGCATCTGTGGTGGTTCCTGCAGCAGCATCGACGATGGCCAATTCTTCTCCGGTGAGGGCATTGAGCAGTGAAGATTTCCCCGCATTGGGCCGCCCCCACAGCAAGATCCGCGGAATCGCTCCAGCGACAGAACCCGATGACCTCGCTCCCAGCATCTGATCAAGATCCGCCAGAATCGGCTCGAGCAGCACCCGAGCCTGTTGAGATCCGGGAGATTCCACCTCTTGCTCGGAAAAATCGAGCCCCGCTTCCAGCATCGCCAGGACTTGGAGGAGTTCTGCCGCAGCAGACCCGATTTGACGGGCCATCTCCCCTTCGAGAACCCTTCGCACGGCAGCCACTGCTGCGCGGTCCTCCGCCTCGATCAATGCTGCTACCGATTCGGCACGACTCAGATCGATGCGGCCATTGAGAAATGCGCGTCGCGTGAACTCTCCGGGAGTCGCAGGCCGTGCGCCAACTTGCTCGAGCCGCGCCAGAATTCCATCGAGGATCGCCGGCGTTCCCGGCAGTGCCACCTCGACACCTTCGTTTCCTGTCCATGAAGAACCACGTTTCCACACCACGGCTACTGCGGGAGTCGGAGGAGCATCCGCATCCCAGGTCAGATTCACCCGTAGGGGGACCCTCGGCAGCAGGCCTTCGGCTCGCCGAGGTGGAGATTCGACCACCAGTTCGAGGAATCTAGCGGTGGCTTCGCTGCCATCGAGTCGAAGCAGCACCAGCGGTGCCGGTGGAGGAGGGCTGGAGAGGGCGAAGATCACTTCTTCCACGGCACGCCTCTCAGCGATGGCTCACCTTGCCCTTGCCCTTGCCAGGACGACCGGGGCCTTTCGACCCAGGCCCCGCCGGGCCACGCATCGGATCAGTGGAGCCAGCGGCTGCCGATTCTCCACCCGAGGTACCGGTCGCCGGGAGGATTCCGGCAGCACGCAAGTCGCGGCGAATCATCTTCTGCTCGAAGATTCCTATCAACGCAGAAGTGATGAAGTACACCATCAACCCCGCGGCGAAGGAATAGAAGATGAATCCGAAGGCGATCATCATGAACGACATCATCTTCTGTTGAGCCTGCGCCTGAGGATCTTCGGATTGCGGCATCATCTTCTGATTCACGAGAGTGACGATCACGTAGAGGATTGGAAGGAGGTTGAAGTAGTTGCCGAGTAACGGCAATGAGAACGGCATCATCGCTAGCATGTCCGGCCGAGTCAGATCGTCGATCCAGAGAAAACTGGCCTGCCTCAATTCGATGGCGATGGTGAAGGTGTTGATCAATGCCAACCAGATCGGCAACTGGAGGAAGATGAAGAGGCAGCCGCCGAACATCGCTGCAGGGTTCACCCCTTCACTCTTGAACAGTTCCTGAATCTTACGTTGTTGTTTGGGAGCATCGTTCTTGTAGCGCTCCTTGATCTCTTCCATCTGTGGCTTCAACCGGGCCATTCCCTGCTGCTGAATCTGCATCTGGCGCTGATTCTTCTTGTTGACCGGATGCAGGACTCCTCGGATACAGAAGGTGAGCAGAACAATCGACAGACCCCACGACCCGACCAGGCCATCAAAGGTTCTGAGCAACCACAGGAATGGGCTGACCAGCCAGCCGAAGAAACCGTAGTCGATCAATTCCGTGGCGCTCCAGGAACCATGCTGATCCAGAACGACAGGAGATTTGGGCCCGAGAAACACGGCATACTCGTGGGGGATCGCCGACTCAATTTTGCGTCGATATCCGATTTGCAACGGCCACCCCTGCAATGGGCGCCCGTCGATGCCATCACTGGCGAGGGCTTCGAACTCTGCTGTCCGTTCACCAGGACGAACTCCAACTGCCAGCAGACCCAGTGCGGGAGCAGGAGAATCCTGGGTCGCAGCCAGAGGTCGAATCACCTGAGCAAAGTAGTTACTCTCGAGTCCCACCCAGGCGATGCCATCTCTACGAATTTCGCCCGATTCGATCGCCTCCACCTCTTGATGATCGACCTCTCCGATCTGACCATCACGAGCGCGAGTCGCCGCCACCCACTGGTTTGGATAGGCCGCAGCTCGTCCAGAAGCATCGTAGCGAATACGCTCCGCCCCGAGTAACTCATAGCGAATATCTGTGGCTGCGGGCCAGTCTCCCTCGAAGGTCACCGAGGTGAACAACTCGTATCCTTCTTTCGGCATCGAATAGCTGCGTATCACACTTCGTCCCGCCGAAAGGCCAGTGCGAAAGGTCACAGAATTGTCGGTCGACTCGACCACCTGCCATATTTTTTCGGCCAGATCTTCTCCCAACGAAGGGACTTGCAGTTCCAGTGCGATTCCTGACTTCAAAGCTGGCGAGATCAAGTGCAGTGGATCATCGGATCCAACTTCCTCGCGATATCCAGGAAGGAGCGCATGGGTCAGAGCCGCACCACGACTGCTCAGCTCCACAATCAGTACCTCGTTGGCCAGGGAGAAGAGTTCCTCCTCCAGCAACTCGGTCGGGGAATCGACTGCGGTTGAGGAATCGACTGCGGTTGGGGAGTCGACTGCGGTTGGGTCCGGTGCTCGGGAGAGGCTACCATCGACGGCCGGAGTCCCGGGGGGCTCCGCAACAGTTTGCGTAGCATTGGAACCGGCCTTCGCAGGGTCCTCTATCGTCGAGGAACTTGGCGGCCGGATCCAGTCCATATAGATGAACGAGATCGCAAAACAGACCAACATCGTTTGGAGGAATCTCTTGTCCATCAGGGTCTTTCTCCTCAGCGCCCTTCGGTGAGACGCAGTGCAAGGTTTTCTGGCAAGGGTGTTCTCTTGAATCTTCTCATCGTCTCCTCGATCGGATAAGCGATTCTGCGAAACTCCACCTGGTCCTGCTCGACGATCACGTAACTAGCACGGGGATCACCGTCTCGCGGTTGTCCCACTGACCCCACGTTGATGATCAAATTCCCGCTCCCGAGTTGATACTTCCCGCCCACTTCTTTGGGTGTGATGAACCGAGGCCCCTCTGCGAATATTCCTGCGACATGGGTATGACCGACGAAGGCAGTAGAGGGGCCATAACTCTGGAACAACTCATTCACCTTGGCAGGGTCATCTTTGCAATCCTGAACGAACAGATACTCGCGAGTCGGTTCACGTGGTGTGCCATGAGCGAGGAAGATGTTCCCCTCTTCATGGGTCTCCTTCATCGAATCCAGATGCTTCCACAGCGCTGCGTTCTCTTCTCGAGGACGATCGGAACTCATCAATTGCTGCTTGGTCCATTCGACCGCCGCCTTGGCCCGCGGATTGAACCCGATCGGATCGAACAGCACGGCTTCCTCGTGGTTACCGAGCAGGTTGACCTCGAACTTCTGACTCAACTGGAGACACTCACGTGGTTCAGGACCGTAGCCAATCACATCGCCCAGGCAGAAGATTCGATCGACCCCGGCGCTCTCGATATCGGCGAGAACAGTCTCCAGAGCGGGCAGGTTGGCATGGATATCGCTGATGATGGCAGTGCGCATCGTCCCCCTGATTCCGACTGGTCGAGGCCGATCCTGTCGAAATCTGTCCGACAGGGGCAGCCAGGATATTAACCGCTCGATTCGCTGGATCCAGCGAAGCCAGAGTTGAACTCCAGAGGAGAATCTCGCACTTCCGCAGCCCCCTGGTGAGTGGGAACCCGGATTTTCTCGGCCCACAGCACGGATTTCCCGGCTATTCAGCGGGCTTTCCCCCCGGACCAGGGGCCACACCGCTGATTGCGCAACGATCGCCACTCTCCTCGACCCAGAATGATATGGTCCACCAGCTGGATTCCGAGCAACAACCCACATTGGTGCAGCCTACGGGTCACTGCCAGATCCTCGTCACTAGGTCCGGGGTCTCCAGAGGGGTGGTTGTGCACCACCAAGATGGAAGCGGCAGCCAGTCGGATGGCACCTCGAAAGACCTCTCTCGGATGAACGATGCTGCTGGCGAGGGATCCGATGGAGATGATCTTCTCACCTAGCAGGCGATTTCTCGAATCGAGCATGATCATCATGAAGAACTCTCTCTTTTCCTCCGAAAGGCGTCGAGAGCAGTGGTCGAAGACTTGCTGAGGGTTGTGAAAGAAACTGCCGGTGCGCCACCGAGGAAGAGTTGCTCGTCGCCCCACCTCGACTGCGACCGCCAGTTGTACCGCCCGTTGCCGTCCGACACCCTGCAACTTGAGAAAATCGATGGGGTCTGCGGCCCCCAGCCGATCGATGACGGCCGCCGCAGTCTCGGGGTCAGCATCACTGGCCGCAGCGACAGAGCTGCTGACGACCGCGGGTACTGCCGTTCGTATTCCTAGCGCCTGTAACAACCGGGTATCGGAAAGGGTACTCACCTCACCGCTGAAGATCTTCTCGGCAGTGGTCTCGGCAGTGGTCTCGGCAGTGGTCTCATCCGTCGCACGGCAGCGCTGGCGAATCGGTGAAGTGAGATCACCACTCCCACCTCTCCCGCTCGATCGCATCGTCTGACTCTCACCATCTATGCGCTCGACATCCTTGCTCTCCACATCTTTGCTCTCGAGATGAATGGAATCGACCGCCGTCGTTTCCCACGGCGGGGAAGAGCATCTGCTCGTATCCAATGATTCAACCTGTGATTTAACCTGTGATTCATCCAGTGAGTTATCCAATGAGCCCTCCCAGCAGACCTCGGATGATGAAGGGCCCGGCAGCCCCCGATAGGGTTGCCGGGCCCTCCATGGACCGGATGTGGACTGCCGTCGGGATCAAAGACCGTCGGGAGTCGGATCGGTCCCGGCATCGGGGAAAGGAATCGCCGGTGGAGCACCACCGGAGAAGAGGAAACTCGCCAGTAGCACCGCATCTCCGATGTGAACCACTCCATTATCGTCGACGTCTGCCGAATCCAGAATCACCGGAGTCGATCCGGCTCCCGCGACATAGCCGGCAATCGCAGCGACATCCGCAATGTTGACCGATCCATCACAGGTGGCATCTCCACGGAGGAAAATCCCATCATCGATGTAGTTGAATCCGCCAGGAAACGATTGCAGTACCGATCCGAAGTTATCGACAAAGACCAGGTCCACCACTCCCGGCTGATAGGAAGCGGGGATCACCACGGTAGCACTGGTGCCAGCCGGGCTCACCACCACCGAAGTGGATGCTTGATCACCAAAGAGCACTCCCAATCCTGTCGGAAGTCCGGCTCCGGTGACCGTCATCTCGCCCATTCCACAAAGTGGTGACTGGGCGGGATCGTAGCCATCGATGCTGGTCATGTAGTAACTGAACCCTGCGGGGAGGGTTGCCGATCCATACTGGGTGAAGATCGAAACATCGACACTTCCCGTCGCGCCAGAGGCCGCTGGAGGTGTAGTGGCGAGAATGGTTCCGGTATCGACGACAATCACGGTCAAGGCGGGTTGGTCGCCGAAGAAAACATCCGTATCCACGGTGAAGCCCGTTCCGTTGAACAGCACATCGGTGCCGCCGGCGACCGGACCCGTGGTCGGATCGATCGACAACAGAGTCGGCGACTGAGGATCGGAAAGCACCACGAACTCTGCTCCGATGGTGACAGGATCGATGGAGGTCGCCTGGTCATCGACGAAGATGTTGGTGACCGAGGAATTCGCCGTCAGGTGTTCGCCGAAAACCACCTCTGTCGAGAGCCCCTGGGGAGCTCCGGGAGAGACCATGAATCGGAAGTAACCCAGTTCCGCTGCGAGCGACGAGGGGATGCTACTGAATGCAGAGATCACCGATCCAAATGCGGTTCCCGCAGAGGCATCGATTCCGGAGAAGAATGCGGCGAAGGGCCCACTCAGGTCTTCACCCACGGTGCCGATATTGCTGACCTCGAGACAGGTCAGGATCGCTGGATCCCATTGCAAGGCCACACTGTAACCGGTCAGATCTTGCTGCCAGGCGCCGCGGGCCCACACCACCACTTCCTCACCAGGATTGAGCACTGCGGGTTCGATGAAGAGTGCATTACCCGAGACGCTGACTCCACCGTCGAGGATTGCCGGCTCGGTACTGGGGCCGCCGGCTGCAGGTTGCAGGGTCGCCGACACGATGTGACAGAGCGCCGATCCAAGGAGTGAGAAGTCTGCCGGGATATTTCCAGAAAGGGTGGCCAAGATGGCGGAGTTGGAAGGGGACGCAGATGCGCCCTCCACCTGAAGCGTCAGGCGGCGGAGACCGGCGAAGGTTCCCAGAGGCTCATCGGTGGTCGAGATCCCCGTCGGCGAGACTCCTGGCACGAAGACCGAGAGATCTTGCAGTCGGGTCGAATCGTAATCCACCACCATGGACCAGCCAGAAGTCTGTTCCAGCAACTGACCCTGTAGGTCGATGCTAAAGGGACGACCGACGACTACTGTTGCAGAATCATAGAAGACTCTCTCGGTGAGAGAGACGGCACAAGCCGCGGAAGGCGCCGGGTGCTGGAGACCCTGGTGGAAGTAATCCCCCACGACGGTGTAAGTCCACACTCCGGAACCCGCAAGATCAGTAAAACTGGTCGAGGTACCATCCAGAAGGAAGTATTCGATGCTACCGAGCGATCCCGTGCGCTCCACGATGATCTCATCGTACTCGAAGGCGGTGGGCCCGTTCTGCCAGGTCAACTCGATGCTGGCACCGGCGCCATAGCATTGAAGGTTGGTGGGAGGTGCCAGCGGAACACTCACTTCAGGAGCATTGCTGACATTACTGGCTCCGCCGTCTCCGAACGCCTGCACCGAGTAAATGACCAGACCGGGGAACTGATCGTTCGCCACAAATTCGGTCTCATCTCCGGCCAGACTGGCCATCAGTACTCCATCGGCCAACAGTTGCAGCTGGTCATAGGATTCACCATTGAACCAGCTGATTCGTACATCGTCATCTCCGATCAGAGCAGCACTCACATCGGAAGGTGGAACCGTGGCTCCGCCGCCGGCATCCGTAACGCTGCACGGAGCACCCGCAGAACTCTGGGATCCCGACTGGATCGACATCAACTGGTAATCATGAGCGTTCAGATCGGTTTCATCGTTGTAGGAGAGCAGGGTGGAGCCAAGCTGGGCGATCAGGTTTCCATCTCGACGCAATTCCCAGCTGGTGGTTCCACTGACAAAACCCCACGACAAGAACACCCGCTGGGGCAAACTCACTAGCCTCTGGCATTGCAGGTCGGGTACCGGGATGACCGTCACCTGACACTGGACAGGCACCGATTCGATTCCCGACGACAACCCGATGAGGGTGTAATCGATGGTTCCATCGATGGTATTGCTATCGGTGAAACTGGTCGAGGTACCTGTAAGGGCTGCGAGGAGAATCCCATTCTTGTAGATCTCAAGACCGCCGAGGCTGTCATAGGTGATCGGATTGGTCCACTCGAGGAGCACTCCATCGACACCACCCACCGCCGAAGGTTGGCAGGTCAGTCCCTCAGGAGATGGTGTCGTCGATTCGATGGAGACGACCCCTTGTGCGGCAGAAATTTCGGCCGCGATGAGAGCTCCGTCCACCTCGAGGATCGCCTGGTTGGACCAGGGTACCCCTTCGATCAGCAGTCCATCTGCAAGCTGGTATGCTGCCTCTCCGAGTAAACTCGGTTGGGGCTGAAACACGAAGCGGGCGATGGGCAACCCACTCCCCGCCGGGAGGTAACCATTGATCAGCAGTTCTGCCGCAGCCACTCCGTTTTCCTGATCGATGTACTCGATCACCTCGACCGATCCGAAGGGGAAGGTCGATGGATCTGCCTCGATCCTCGTCAGTTGTAGTAGTTCTTGATCGAACTCGATGGCGAGGTTGAAGCGGGAGACATCCTGTTCGAATTCCGCAGTGAGCGGAATCTCGATCTGGGAATCTCCGGGACCTACGGTGACCTGAGAAGGGAGGCCGTAAGACAGCAGCGATTCGTCGGCACTGACCACCGCTGACGATCTCCACAGAGCCATCGCCGCGGATCCTGCGGGTTCTGACAGGTACAGCAAGACATCCGTTCCGCGATCGCCATCACTATCGACCAGCAGCAGAGATCCCTTCGCAGGATCGTTGGGGTATTCCAACGAGGTGATGCTGGAGTCTCCCAGGTCTGAAGAGAGGCGACGGATCAGGGTCAACGGGTCAGAGGTGCCCGATTGCAGCACCACGATATCGTCGATGTTGACGGGATCGCCATCGACTTCCCCGACCGCAAGATCCTGAACCAGTCCTCCTGTGAGGAGTGGGATCCCCTCCCAGGTACCCTCGGGAAGAGTGCCAGGATGGAGGTGAATCGACAGACCGGTGGCAGCCACCGCCACAGCGTCCATCCAACCATCTCCATCGACATCGCCCAGGGCCACTTCTCCCTGCGGTGCCGGAGAGAGCAGTGCCGCCTCCAGGAACGATCCATTTCCTGCTCCTCGAAGCAGGTATCCATCGCCGGCAACCACCAGAGCATCGATCTTTCCATCCCGATCAAAATCGGCGATGGAGATCGACTGTACCGGGCCACCCAGCGGCATCAGGCCAGTGACCGTCAATTCTTCGGTGACTTCAAAGGTGGCTGGATTGATGACGGTGATCAGACGAAGCACTCTCAATCCGTCCGCCGCTCCGACCAATAGATCAGGCAAGCCATCTCCATTGAGTTCGGCCCAGGCCAGAGCCTCGGCGACAACGCCCTGAAGATCGACAGGATCTTGCTCTTCGATGAGGTCCTGCCCCTGCACTCCGACGATCCGGATGGTGCCATCGACACAGGAGATCAGCGCTTCAGTGCGAGAATCCGCATCGATATCCACCAGCAGTCCTGCCACCGGCATCGAATCGAGTTGCATCTGGGAATGGACCGTCCACGTGGAGGCTTCGCCGCTACTTCCACTTCTCAGCAGACGTAGATCGCCGGAACTCCCCACCACCAGCATCTCGAGGCCACTGTAGGGAAGGAACTCCCCCAGTTCTGCCATCAGCACCGGGTCGGTTCCGCCAGCGATCAGCGATTCACGGGGCCCCAGTCCTCCAGTGGCATGACCGAGCCGCGCCCTGAATCGGGCCACATATGGATTGAGGAATCGAGGTTCGTCCTCCTCCGGTTGAATCTCCGAGAGTAATTCGTTGGAGAAGACCACTTGCAGCCATTCTCCCGGATGTAACTGCGGCGTATTCCCAGGAATCAACAGTTGAAGGGAACCAGAGATTCCCGAGTGTTGACCAGGATGGGCCAACTGAATATCTCTCCAGCCGGTTCTCGTACCCTGCACAGTGACCGACTGCGGAGCGCTGGAAGTCTGGTAGGGAAGATCGAAACTTGCGGTCACCGAAGGGCGAAGAGGAATCGACTGTGATCCGGTTAACGGACTCAACTGGTAAAGGCTGAATTCATCGTCGGCTGCTTCGAAATCTCCCGACGAAGCTCCTGCACCTTCAGTCGTGAACTGGATGGTGATCGCTTCGATGGGGATGTTGATCGCAGTTTTGATTCCATCCGTGATGGTGACGGTAATCGTCTCGCCCTGATCAAAGGGCTCATCCGGGGTCAGGGTCAGAACTCTCTGGTCTGTATCCAGCGCCCCGACGGATGTGTGGGCTCCCGAGAGAGAACCCTGGATACTCCAATTGCTGGAGTCCGTGGTAGACCCTGGATCCATCGCAGTGGTAAATGCCACCTCGATCGTCGAGCTCACGGGAACATTGGATGCTCCATGGGCAGGAGTCGTGTACGGCACCGAGGGAGGATTGGTGCAACCGACCAGCGCCAGCAGTAAGCCAAGCACGGTCAACATCGATTGTGTTATCAGGGCGATCTTCATCGATCGGCCTCCGTCGTCATTCTCGGAAATCAGCTTTCGCTGACTCCATTGGTTCTCCGGTTTCAACAGTGAAACCAGCTTCAGACGACCAGGTAAGCACGGCCACACAGACCGTCTCGACGGGTCGTCGACGATGGAGCTTCCGGAAGGATTTTCAGGCCAGACCCGGCGGTTGCGTGATCCCCGAGGCTAACTCCATCGTATCGGGAACTCCTCGGCAGTCAATCCTGTGCGCTGCTCCCATCGGCCTCTTCCTGACATTCTTACCGCCCCCACACACAAAAAAATGGTCCGATGCGGCGAACCGCATCGGACCTTCCCGTGTGTCCTGGAGCAATTTCGCTCTTAGGGGCAGTTTGAGGCGGATTCGCAGTCCGCTCCTTCTTCGGTACCGCACTCCGGGAATGGAGCGCTGGGTGTCGGGCCGCTGAGCAATCGGTAACTGATCACAAAGATCGCATCAGCAGTGTCGACGAAGTCGTCGGAGTTGGCGTCACAAGCCTCGGCACAAGTGCCGGCTGGTCCGCCCTGGAACATCTCGTTGAGGATCCAGATTCCGTCAGCAATATTCACGGACTGATCTCCGTTGCAGTTACCACGGACGAATGGAAGGTCAGGCGGAGCGTAGGAGGGGCTCAGAGTCAACGAACCGTCAGTCAAAGACGGATCGACGCTTCCTCCACCCACTACCACAATGTTCACAACCGGGGGGGATCCAAGCTCATTGGACCAAGCCAAGGCTGTCATCGTGTCGGTATCGAGTCCAGCAAGTGCAGAAGCGACGGTGCTGTATTCGACGTTCAGAACCGGTGTGGCTGTCTCGAAAGTCAAAGTCTGTTGACCGGTGAAACTGTAAACCACTCCAATGGTCCATCCGCCGTCATAGGCGTTCCCTTCCGCGAAGTCCGGATCGATTCCAGTATCAAGGTTCCAGGCGACCGAGTTGGCGGTCAACAAGGTGGAATCATGTGCCATTCCCATCGAGACTCCTTGGGTCGCGCTGGGGAAACCGGAGTTATCCGGATTCTCTTGAATGGTCGGAGTAACCGTGAAAGTAGCCTCTCCACTGAGACCATCGTACGAGATGGTTTGGTCGGCGACTGCGAAGTCGAAGGGAGGAGGTCCTGCAACCATCTCGATGGTTCCGGAGCTGGTCGAGGGAAGGATTGATTGTCCACCAACCACCACGAGGATCTCAACTGCTGGGTTTCCGAGAGTGTTGCAGAAGTCAACGCTCGTGGAAGAACCGGCTTCGCCGAGTAACTCGTAGGAAGCGACATTCAACTCGTTACCTGTAGTACCTGTCGGCAGTGTTGCACAACCGGTGAAACAGACCACGACTCCAACGGTGAAGCCCTGGTCAGAGACCACGTTGACCTGATTGAAGTCTGGATCATCTCCATTCTTCACTGTCGCAGTGGTAGCTCCATCTATGACTTCCGTCAGGCTGAGCGCCAGACCGTCATGACAGACTCCGAAGGACCAACCCTGGATTGCATCTCCATTGTTGTCTAGTAAGACCTGCAGATCGGCGCTGGAGCCTGGTGCTCCTGCTGCGCTGCTCAGCGACAGATCGTATTGCGCGAATGCCGGGGCTCCGAGCAGGAGCGCTAAGGCAAGGGTGAAAGCGATTTTTGTACTTTTCATTTTCATACTCACTTCCTAAAGGAAGTCCTTAATCTTTGGGTTCCTGATTCGGGGTTAGTTACAAGAGGCCGGCAAAGCACAATCAAGATCGTCCTCAGTGGGGTCGGCACCCGGCGTGTATGCGCCTGGCGCTGGTGTCGGAGGCCCGAACTTGAACAAGAAGTTAAGCAAGAAGACAGAGTCCGCGAGGTTGATCACGGAGTCGTCATTGGCGTCACAGGCGTCGAGGCATCCGACCCCGTAACCCTGGAACTGACTGGCGATCACGGTGGCGGCATCCGCCAAGTCGACCTTGGTATCCGTGTTGCAGTCACCACGCTGGAAGGCGGGGACCGGAATGATCTCGTAGGTCGCACCGTAGCGCTCGAAGGACTGGATCGACTGGTACTCGATAACAACCAGGTTGTTGATCGGGACCATACCGTTACCGTTGATTCCGTCGCAGAAATCGATGGAGAAGGAATCTCCACAGGCGGCTCCAGCGTCAACTTCAGCCTGCACACATGCGATCATCAGCGGCTCGATCGTTGAAGGCAGCTGCTGGTTCTCGAAAGGTGGAAGCGCGTCCATCAGAATACCAGCGACCAACTCACGACCATCTCCGTCATTGTCGTCATTGTCGATCTGGTAGTTGACGAATTCAGCACCCAGCTCGTCAGCGATGGAACCTTCGATGGTGAAAGTACCGTCGATCAGAAGAAGGTCGTCGTAGCAGACGGCCATCTGAATACCCTGGATGTTGTCGTTAGGATCACTGTAGAAGAAGCAAAACTCGATCTCCTGACCGGGAAAGCCGAGGCCACCATTGGTGCCGGTCTCCGGGAAGTCACGCTGACCGATGTAGAACGCCGTATCGTTGACTGGAATGGTGATATCCAGCAACGTCACGGTTCCGTCCTCGAGAGCGGGACTGATCGACAGTCCTGAGACGACGATCACGTTATCGAGAGCGGGACTGCCCAGCTGACCATTGACCAGCTCGATGGCGGTCGTGACTGGCTGATCAGGGCTTTCGATGATCTGATTGGACGAGTAGGTGAAACTGGCGATGTGATTGTCAGCACCGGTTGCGATGCTCTGACCCTCGAACGGGCTCTCGAAATCAAGCACCACTCCCAGAGTTCCTCCGTTGGAGTACAACTCAGGAACAACCAGTTCAGCACCTGCAGCGAGAGTCTCTGCACCCAGCGTGATCCCCTGAAGGGACATGAGAGCCGAGTCATGAGCCACCGCCAGGACGTATCCCTGGACAGCTCCGCTGGAGTTTGAAAGAAGGACACGCGCAGCACCACTGGAATCGGAATCGATCACAATCGACTCGAGACGCATGCTGTCGGGTGGAGGCGGAAGAAGCGTCATGGTGCCGTTGTTGAGCCCGAGGCCATTGGCGGCACCAATGCTTTGCCCATTCTGCACCAGCAGGTTGGACAAGGGCGGATTGTTCAGAACACCGTCAGAGAACTCAACGGCACTCTGGGTGTCCGTGGTCACGATGGTCTGAGGCGTCAGTGTGAAAGCTGCAATCTCCTGGCCCGACCCGGCAGGAATTTCCTGGCCGTCGAAAGGAGCACTAGCATCCACAACGACTCCAAGAGTGAATCCACCGGAAAGAGTTTCCGGCACGACTAACTCTGCAGAAGCTGCAGTCGTCGCAGATCCTGCGACGATATTGGTTACCGACAACAGTCCGTTGTCGAAGGTTATGGCAAGAACAAATCCTTCAACCGAGACATCAGCGTCCATCAAAACGCTTAATGACTCGGATGCGAGTCCTGCCGATTGACCATCGGTGATGGTCAGTGAATTCTGAGCGAAGGCATGGGTGCCGATCGCGGCAAAAAGTACCGCGAGAAGTGCGCTGCGAAGGCGCATAAGACTCCGGTTCATCACTTTCTCTCCTCGTCTCCTGGGGACACTTCGGAAATTCCAATCGGTCAAGGGGGGGGCCTTTCTACCCGGACCCTGACTTCTCGGAATGACTCCGATAAAATGGGGATTAACTAAAAATGTTAGTAAACAAGTCAGGAAGACCCAGGAGCCGGTCCAGGGGAGAACCGATTCCAGTATCTACCCGACAACAATTGCCGGTTATGTGGTGCTAGGAAGAGGTAGAACTGGCCGGGCGTGAGCCCGGATCTGCTGGGGAGTCGTGTCGGGACTCCTGTCTTCGAGTCTCGACCGTATCACTCATTGTCAAACATGTCTATATACAAAAGAGTTAACAAAGAGGCGCTACAGACTAGAGCCTCACTCGTGACGAAGACGGCTCACCAGAATCACCGTGATTTCCGGCAACAAGTGCCGTATTCCGGCAAGCATTACTTCCTTCACCACGGACCCACACCACGGACCCACACCACGGGGGTCCGCCAGCGATTTGGCGAGGTCTCGATTGGAATTGCCGGCTGGCGATGCGGGGGTCAGGAGAAGAGGAGGAGGATAGCAAGATGGAGATAAAAAGCGGGCCCAAAGCCTACTGGCTTCGGGCCCGCTTCAGAGATCAACAGGAGGGCAGGATGCAATCCTTCCCACGATCGATGGCTGATCTATGGACAGTAGTTGGTGGCATCACAATCGGAGCCGACCTCAACCCCACAATCGGGGAATGGGGCGGTCGGAGCCGGTCCGTCGAGCAAGCGGTAATAAATCACGTAGATCGCATCCGCTGTATCGTAGGAACTGTCGCCGTTGGCGTCACAAGCCTCGGCGCAGGTTCCGCTAGGACCTCCCAGGTGGAGCTCCTGAAGCATCCAGATCCCGTCCGAAATGTCGACGCCGCTATTCCCGTTACAGTTACCTCGAAGGAACGGCTGGTCGAAAACCGGCTGGAAGGTGATGGTTCCATCGACCATCTCGGGAGTCAGTGAAGCTCCATCGACCACCACAATATTGGCCACCGGAGGAGATCCAAGGTCTTCCGACCAGGTCAATGCGGTCTCGGTGGTGCCCGTCCCCGACAGGGCGCCAGCCACCGTCGAATAATCGGCCACAGCCACAACGAGGGGCTCGGTGAAGGCCAGGGTCACTCCACCAGTGAAACTGAAGACGACTCCCATCGTCCAGCCTCCTGCTGAGACTCCCCCCTCAGCAAAGTCTGCATCAAAGGGAAGAGAGACATCTGCACCGGTGCACTCCATCACCGCGGAGTCGTTGGCCATTCCCATCGAGAAGCCCTGAGTTTGATTGGGGAAATCTGCTCCGCTGGCACTGTTGTCCGTTTCTGAAATCTGGACCGAGACGCTGAACGAGGCGGATCCCGAGTTCCCATCGTAATTGATGGTCTCTGTCGCGGCGCTAAAGATGAACTCTGGATCTGGAACCGGGGGAGTTGCGAGAATCTCGACCGAGCCCGAGATTTGCTCCGGGGTCACTGACGCCCCGTTGACCACGATCACCGTTTCCACGGGAGGTGCACCCAAGGTGTCGCAGAAATCGGTGGTAGAGACGCCTTCGGCATCCGCGGTGTAGGTCGCGACATTGATCTCATAACCGGTCCCAACCTCGAGCACTGCACACCCGGTGAAACAGATCACGAGTCCCACAGTGAATCCATCGACGAGCACATTGGTCTGATTGAAATCGGGTTCATCGCCGTTCTTGACGATGAGTGTGGTCTCACCATCCATCACCTCATTGAGAGTCATCAGGGTCGAGTCGTGGCAGGCTCCGAAGGACCAACCAGCAACGACATCCTGATTGACATCGAGCATGGTGGATTGATCAAATGACTCTCCCAGGGTGGCGGTTGCCGGTCCGGAGACATACAGGAGGAAATCCTGTGCCCCCAGCGGACTGGTGGTCATCAGCAAGATCGTCGTGAACAGGCAGATCAACTTGTACATGGGCGGATTCCTTCTCTTCCAGTGTTGGTGGCCAAGGTCCGCTGGCCACTCTATTGAGACTCTATTCTCCATCCGAACGCCACACTCGTGGGCCGATAGGATGATTCAGACAGTACCTCTGGTCTTAATTTCATACTCCGGGAATTCCAAGGTCATACCTTCAAGCGGAGTCATCACCCGGTTCAGCAACTCAAGACCCGAGAATGGACCCTCCTGCAGATCCAAGGTGTCATCGTAAGGGGCAATCGACCTCGGTGCAGCCACGAAATTGCACCTATCTTGGACCCTTTTTCTCATGACAAGCAGTTTGTAAAGAACCGCACCCCAGTCCTCGAGAGGGATCGATCTCTTCCGATTCCCTCGAACCATCGGATCAGCCATGAAAAAAAGCCAGTTCCCCGACAAACTCGAGGAACTGGCTTCTATTTTCACCGCAGACACATTGCTGCGGACACATTGCTGCGGACACATTGCTGCGGACACATTGCTGCCTGAAGAGCCTCCGCTCTTCTCAGTTAGCAGCCAGAATCGGAGCAATCTTCAGGAGTTTGCCCATCGACCTGACCACACTCGGGGAAAGGAGCAGAGGGCATCGGACCACTGATGAAGCGATACTGGACGATGTAAGTCGGGTCTGCGATGTCGTACTTGCTGTCTCCATTGGCATCGCGCGCAATCGCGCAGCTACTGGCGGGTCCAGAAACGAACAACTCGCTGATGATCCAGATCGCATCGGCCACATTCACATGGGAGTCACCGTTGGCATCTCCCCTGATCCAATCGATGGTCACCACCGGACTGAGGGCGATGCTACCGTCTGACTGGGCCGCAGTCAGCGACCCACCACCGACCACCACGACATTGGCCACTGCAGGAGAACCGAGGCCGTCATCCCAGGTCAGTGAAGCGATCGCGCCGTCTTCATTCCCCGCCATGCTGCCACCAGTCTCGTAGTCCACCGAGATCACCGTCGCCGCTGAAGGGAACGCCAGCACCTCGCCACCGGCGAAACTGTAAACCACTCCGATGGTCCACCCCTCGGGGTAGATGTTGCTCTCGCCAAAGTCCGCTTCGAAGGGCAACGACAGGTTCACTGCGGTGGCCACCACCTCGGAACTGTTGCCCAGGCCCATCGAGAAGCCCTGGGTATCGTTGGGGAAGGGCGCACCGAGTCCACTGTTGTCGGTCTCGGCGATGGTGATATCGACCGAAACTGAGGCGTTTCCATCCGCCGGGTTATAGCCGGCAGAGGCGTTTCCAGCACCGTAGGTGTACTCCGGATCGGGAACACCGATGCACTCGACAGCACCGGAGTTCTGCACCGGAACGAGGGAAGCGCCATCGACCACCACTACCGTATCCACCGCGGGTGAACCCAGGGTGTCGCAGAAGGAGACGGAAGTGCTCCCCTCAGCGGTGCAGTCATATGTGGCGATGTTCAACTCGTATCCGGTACCGCTTGTCAAGGTGGCGCAACCGGTAAAGCAGATCACCACACCAACAGTGAAGCCCTCGTCAAAGACGGAACTCTCGTTGAAGTCGGGGGTATCTCCATCATTTACGGTGGCCACGGTCGATCCGTCCACCACACCGGTACAGGTGAGAAAGGCGGTGTCATTGCAAGCTCCGAAGGACCACCCCTGCAACTCTCCACCATTGTTGTCGAGATTGACCGTGAGGTCTCCGCTCCCGTTATTTGGAATGCTGCCACTGGAGATGCTGAGGACATAATCCTGCGCAGAAATACTGGTGGCGACCAACAGGAATGCTGTTACTAAAAGATTTCTCATGACTCTCTTTCAACGAGTTGGCGAAGCACATCCATCAGATACACCTCAGGAGTGTCGCGCAAATGTGATTGATATACTCATTCTCACTCATAATGAATGGGCGAAGCCTTCGTTGCAAGCATTGCGACAAAAGCCTCGCCCGAATCTCGACCTCGAGTACAGGAATGTCATCTATGACCGCTATGAGCCGCCATTTACAACTGAATCCCATCGCTCCGCCGATCCAAGTTCCAGTGGGTGCGACCCCACTCTGGCCGCGGAGCCCGGTCTCATTCACTCTAACCAGAGCAGGACGATCCTGCACAATCTTCCGGTGTTTGCCCATCGACTTGACCACAACCAGGGAAAGGAGCGACCGGCATCGGTCCACCGATGAAACGGTACTGGATGACATAGGACGGATCCCCGAGATCATTCGCTCCATCGTCATTGGCATCACTGGAGATGCTGCAACTACTCGCGGCTCCTCCGGTGAACAACTCCGAGATCATCCAGATCACGTCGGCAATATTGACCACACTATCGCTATTGGCGTCTCCGCGGATCCAGTCACTGGTGACCACTGGGTTGAGAGCGATGCTCCCGTCTGACTGGGCCGCAGTCAGCGACGCACCACCGACCACCACGACATTGGCCACTGCAGGAGAACCGAGGCCGTTATTCCAGGTCAGTGAAGCGATCGCGCCGTCTTCATTCCCCGCCATGCTGCCACCAGTCTCGTAGTCGACCGAGACCACCGTCGTCGCTGAAGGGAACGCCAGCACCTCGCCACCGGCGAAACTGTAAACCACTCCGAGGGTCCACCCCTCGGGGAAGATGCTGCTCTCGCCAAAGTCCGCATCGAAAGGTAACGTCAGGTTCACTGCGGTGGCCACCACCTCGGAGCTGTTGCCCAGCCCCATCGAGAAGCCCTGGGTATCGTTGGGGAAAGGTGCGCCCAATCCGCTGTTGTCGGTCTCGGCGATGGTGATATCGACTGAAGTGGAGGCATTTCCATCCGCCGGGTTGTAGCCGGCAGAGGCGTTTCCAGCGGAGTAGGTGTACTCCGGATCGGGGACACCGATGCACTCGACATTACCAGAGTTCTGCACCGGAGCAATCGAAGCGCCATCGACCACCACCACCGTGGTCACCGCAGGTGCCCCCAGGGTGTCGCAGAAGGAGACGGAGGTGCTACCCTCAGCGGTGCAGTCATATGTGGCGATGTTCAACTCATATCCGGTGCCGTTTGCCAGGGTGGCACACCCGACGAAACAAATCACGACACCCGCAGTGAATCCCTCGTCAAAGACGGAGTACTGGTTGAAGTCGGGGGTACCGCCCTCATTCACGGTGGCCGTGGTGGATCCCTCGGTCACACCAGTGCAGGTGAGGAAGGCGGTGTCATTGCAGGCTCCATAGGACCAGCCCTGCACTTCTCCGCCATTATTGTCGAAAGTGACCGTGAGGTCTCCGCTACCGTTATTGGGGATGCTGCCACTGGAGATGGTGAGGACATAATCCTGCGCCAATACGCCGGTTGTCATCAGCACCAACATCATCAGAAACGATGTCACAAGAAGATGTCGCATGATCAATCCACCTTTATTCTGAACACGCCGCATACCCTGCAAGCGTGCGAGTTATATGAAAACAAAATTCCGTCAAGAATCAAATCCGCAGCAGTACTCCAGCAACATCGCTCGAGCATGGCACCGATTCTGAACTCAACTCCCTACCCACAATTTGTGTCGTCACTATCGCAAACAGGCAGAGAATCACCGGTCGGATCCTCTTTCATAACCGTTCCACGCTTTTCCAGAATCGCCCAACTTGAAGTCGGCACTTCCAGACCCTGCTCATGGCCACCTGGATACTAATCCTCGTCAGGGGCAACTATTAAAGCTCACGCAATCTGCAGGTGTCTGGCCGGCTGTGGCACCGCAACTTCCAAATGGCGCTGCCGGTGCAGGACCTTCGAGGAAGACATAAGTCGCGGTGTACACGGCATCAGCGGCATCGTTCATTCCATCCGCATTTGAATCATCCGCAATGGCGCAATCGGTGAAGCCCCTACCGCCGAACATCTCCGACAGCATCCAGATGATGTCAGCAATATTGACCACACCATCATCATTTGAGTCACCACGTTGAAAAGCGTTGGTCACGGTGCCGACGAATTCGATCGACCCTTCGATGAAATTGGGTGAATAACCTCCACTATCAAAGACCACCACGTTTGATACCGGTGGGCTGCCGGTGGAATTGTTCCACACCAACGCTGTCGACGTGGCACCCTCAACTCCTGCAAGAGCAGTCGCAACTCCATCGTAGGCGACAGAAATCACCTCAGTGGTAACATCAAACAGAGCGAGTTGGGAACCGCTGAAGGAATACACCACTCCCAGTATCCAAGCGTCCGGGTAGAAGTTGAACTCCGCAAAATCAGGCTCGAATCCAAGACTGGTGCTACCGGCGGTCGGAATGACCAAGGACCCGTCATTCCCGCACCCCATCGAGAAGCCCTGGGTAGCATTGGGAAAACTTGCGCCCTGGGAACTGTTATCCTTCTCCTGGATGGAGAAGCCGACCAGCACCGTGAGTCCACCAATTCCAGTTCCCGCAGGATAGTGATTGCCCGAGGAGTTTCCACCAAGGTAGTTCCACTCCGGGTCGGGGACGTCGACCACGGTGATCGTCCCTGAGTTTTCCCCAGCAGGGGGGATCGATCCACCATTGACCACAACGACATTCGCAACCGGCGGTGCTCCAAGGACCCCACCGCAGTACTCAACAGAATAGTCCCCTGGCGCAACACCGCCAGCGACGGTGTAATCCGCAGTGGCCATCAGAAATCCAGTGGTCCCACCCGCAACCACACAGCAACCGATGAAATCGATTACCACGCCCTGCGTAAAGCCTCCAGGATAGATGGATGTCTCGTTAAAACTCGCCGGATCGCCATTGCTGACGGTCGAGGTGCTATTGGCAGCACCACCTCCATCACCGATGTTCGATACGGTCGCCACCAGCTCGTCGTGGCAAAGTCCCCAGGACCATCCGCTGATATCCCCACCATCGTTGTCGAGGGTGGCAGTCAGGTTCACCGTCCCCCCAGCAGCAGTCGCATCGCTACTCACGCTGTAGGTCGCACCGCCACCAGCAAGTGCCATGTCCACCGAAAAGCAGCAGAGCCCCAGTAGCACACCTGGAAATACAAGTCTCCTCATAATCTCTTCGCCTTCGATGCTAGAGGCGACTCTTCCTCGCCTTGGCCCACTTACAATTACATTTCCCGAACTGTATATCATGAGCGGAATTTCTTCCTCCCCCACAACTTGTTGCGGAGTTAGTGCCCCCAGGATTCACGACTTCGGTGAATCCTGGGAGGCCCAACTCAAGTCCATTATCCGCAATTCGTATCGCCGCCGTCACAATCGGGCAGCGAATCACCGGTCGGATCCTCACCCTCATCGAATGGTCCTGGAACTGCCGGGACGTCTCCAAAATTGAAGAGCCAGTTCAGCAGAGACACGGAATCTGCCATGTTCAACAGGCCATCGTCGTTGACGTCGCAGGCATCGGAACAGTTGATATCATAGCTTCCGAACTGATTGGCCAGTATCGCCGCCGCATCCGCGAGGTCTGACTTGTCGTCGCTGTTGCAATCGCCACGCTTGAATGCCTGAGCCGCTTTCACCACGATGACGGTGTCGTCTCGCTCATACTCCTGAATCGACTGGAAGTTGATGACAACGTTGTTGTAGAGGTTGACGCTTCCGGTTCCGTTGATGTCGTTGCACCAGTTGAACTCGAGAATATCCTCACAAGCAGCGGTTTCGGCGATGGTGACAGGGAGACAACCGATCAGCAAACGGTCAAGAACCCCAGTCTGCGGAAGAGTCTGTCCATCGAAGGGCGGCAAGGCATCCAGCAGGATGGCCACTACCAGTTCACACCCATCTCCATCGGTATCCGAGTTGTCAGTCTGAACCGCAAGGTATTCGACTCCTACTGCTTCAACGATGGAACCGCCCCAACTCCAGAGTGGATCCACAGTTGCGTCGCAGTTGAAACAAGCGGTCATCGTCATACCCTGGATGTTGTCGGTCGGGTCAGCGTAGTAGAAGCAAAGGGCACCCGTTTCTCCGGCATACCCCATCGAATCGCGAAAATCGGTTTCCATCCAGAGCACTGTATCCTCTGAAGGAACCGCTGACGGTGGAGTCGTGAAGGTACCATTCACCACATCGGGCGCTATGGAAAGACCTCCCGAGACCACGACGTTGTTGAGTGGAGGGACTCCGAACGCCCCGTCGTCGAATGTGAGATTGGCGACCTGGTCCGCAGGAATCGGATCCCCTTCGATGTAAATCTCAACGGTGTCAGAGTAATTGAAGTTGGCAATGTGAATGTCTACTCCAGCAGCGATCGTTTGCCCGACGAAGGGCGCCACGAAGTCGAGGACCACTCCCAAGGTGCCCCCATTGCTGTAGGTATTGATCGCAGTGAACTCCGCACCAGCAACGTCGGTTGCCGATCCGTTGAGGTCGATAGATCCGAGAGCGATCTCGGTATCCACATGGGAGATCGAGAGGACAAAGCCCTGGGTCTCCCCTGAATTCTCCAGAAGCACTCTCACCGATCCATTGCCGTTCGAGTCGGCGGTGGCGTCCTCGATGCTCAGAGTCGCCGGTGGAGGGGCCCCGATGCTCATTGCTGAGGAATCTCCATTGAGGCACAGACCATCGTTCACACCGACTGATTGGCCATTTTGAACCATGATGTTGTGGAGTGCAGGGGTGTTCAACACTCCATCGACAAATTCGAAGCCGGTGGTCACCACAGGGTCTCCCTGGCTCAGGACGACCACTGACTGTGCAGTGAAATTGGCGATACTCTGGCCCGAACCGACAGCAATCCGTTGAGCATCGAAGGGTGCCTGTGCATCCACAACCACGCCCAGCGTGAAACCATTTCCGTGGATCTCCGGGACCACCAGTTCCGCCCCGGAGCTCTCCGTGACGGTTCCAATAATCGACAGATCAGTAATGGCCACGGCAGAGTTGTCGTAGCTGATGGCCACGACGAAGCCCTGGACCTCTTGATCGTTATCCATCGAGACCCCAAATGCGGCACTGCCCAATCCCTGCACCGATTGACCTCCACCGGTGACGGTGAAGCAGTTATCAGCATGGACCACACCAAGGCTGGCCACGCAAACAAGCGTGACTAGAATTGCTGTAGGTAATTTGAAAATCATCATCGAGTACTCCTCCTCAAGGATTCCCATTAGCCTCCAGAGAGTTCCACCTCCGCCTCAGGATCGAAGCGAGCGAGAAATCAACTGGTCGACTATTTATTCAAAAGTCCCAAAATTTTATCTGCACAGCCCAGCGATCCCCAGCGTCGGGAATCGAAACGGAAAGGAGCGCTGGAAAGTATGTGCCGATAAATTTGGCCAACGTTCCCACACCCTCGCCACACTTTTTTTTTATAAGGCCTGGTTACCCGTTGGCTTCAAGGCGCTGTTTTTTGCCCAGATGACACAACTCACTTTGATTATCGGTCCCAACTTACGGCTGGCGTATCCAACCTGTGTGACCAAACTCCTCCAAGTGACTGAAGTGACTATTCTGAGCCTGTCGAAAGACTAAGCGTATTTCAGGTCGATTGCCATTACGATCTTCTCGGCCCAGCAGCGATGAGATCCCCTCAGCACCCTCCAATTTTCGCGACCCTAACCTGTTTAATACTGGCCCTTTACCTCCCATCACCACTCGACCACAGCCGTTTTGCGGTGGATTGGACCTGGCGAACGGGGAAATAGTTTCTTGAAACCCAGGACTCACGGACTTTGAGGGGAGTGACGGCAGAGGGAACTGACGGTAGAGGGAACTGACGGTAGAGGGAACTGACGGTAGAGGGAACTGACGGTAGAGGGAACTGACGGTAGAGGGAACTGAAGATAGAGGGAACTGAAGATAGAGGGAACTGAAGATAGAGGGAACTGAAGATAGAGGGAACTGAAGATAGAGGGAACTGAAGATAGAGGGAACTGA
>JABHOG010000117.1 GCA_018694835.1 Planctomycetota bacterium
GTCGCAACTCCACCTCGGCGCGGAACACCACCTGAGCGACTCGACTCGATCTCCTCTTCAACTCGAGCGGCTCCAGCACACCTATTCTGTGCATCGCACTGGGCAGGATGCCGGAGTACTTGACGCTGGAGATGCCGAGCCAGCGGGCGATCTGATCCGATTTCTTCTTCAGGTTTGCGAGGAACCCCGGCTTCTTGAAGTCGGACTCGGTTCCCGTGATGCCAAGAATCAATCCGGGAGTTCCACCCTGGAAGTACACACCACAGATCACCGGAGTTTTCTTCAGGTGAGGCTGGAGGAACTTGAATCCGTAGTGATCGACGTATCGCTGGCTGGCCGGGTAGATGACAAAGAAGGAGCGAAACGGTCGGAAGAACAATCTGTTGAGGAGACCGAGCAGTATCAGCGACAGCGGGTTGCTCAAGAACACGATGGAGAGCAGCACCAGTGATTTCCGGCAGAGGTTCTTCAAAGTGCGTCCCTTGGTTCCAGAGGCGGAGAACGCCGGCGTACGGCGTGGATTCCAGTGAGTACGGGAAGTGGGGATCACTCCCCGATGTGACCATCCGGAACGGGTCCCCCTTCGGACACAGGAATCTGGGTGCCGTAGGTGTAGTGATACTCCAATTTCATTGAAAACAGAGAATGCTGCGGACCTCGTGTCGGATCCGGGCAGATGGGGTTCAGGCGATCGGGAAAGACAAAATTCCAGCGCTGGTGGATAGGACCGTGATCAAACGCTCTGCGCATTGCACAGCGGAGTAACTACAGGCTGCTCTTCGCCTTCTTGATGGCCCAGATCATGACGAGGATGACGAACAGGATGGCGGGTACGTAGGTGAATATGTTCAGAATCATATGGGTCTGATCCGAGATACCCGGTACCAGCACCGATGTAGCCGGATCGTCAGGCTTGTAGTAAACGTTTACCGTCGAGCCGACTGGATACTCACCCGTCACCAGCGTTGCCTCTGAACGAGTGTCATACGTGGTCATCGTCTGGACCGTGTGATTTTCCAGCTCCAGACCGTCGACGTTGTAGCGATAGAGGACCCAGGGTCTATAGCTGGTTGTACTGGATGTGGTTCTGTTTCTACCACTGCCACTGGTTGATGTGGATGTGCTGGAGGTGACCTTCGTTTCGACAACCTGCCCTGAAGTTGTGGGCCAGTTGACGGCATCCCTGCCATTGTTGGCTTCCTCGAAGATGAAACCGAGTATCGCGTACCAGGCGACGAAGAACAGGAACAGAAAGACGCCGAAGCAGCCAGATATCCACTTTCTGAACGGGCCGGTGTCGTCGAGAATTTTCTGGTGGGGGGATTGGTTTCTTCGATCCCGGAAACCGAACCTTGGCTCGCGATCGTTGTTCATCCACTCCGCCTCTCCGGGAGACGGAGTATACATCGGAGTATTACATCAAGGGCAGATGGGATTGAGGCAATCCACGACAATGGGAGCCACGGGATCCACTCCGCAGGAAGGCCACGGTGGAGCTGGCGGTCCGCCACGGTTGAACAAGGTCGACAGCATCGCCACGCCATCAGCAATATCGATGCCAAGATCACTGTCGAAATCACAGGCATTCTGGCACGGGGGTGGTGGACCCGATGCGAAGAGCCAGAAGAGATGAAAGATCGCATCAGCGATGTTGAATGAAGCATCATTATTGCAATCGCCGCGGATGAATTCCGGTGGAGGCGGTGTTCCAGTACAGGAGAGTTCGTAGGTGGCATCCAGGATGCAATTGGTTGGAAAACAGATCCCGACGCATGTGACCTGAATTCCGGTCAATAACGCTTCCGTTCCATCCGGAGGAGCCGGTGTGGAACCCAGGTCAACAATGAAGGCCACGCCCGGGATTGCATAGGCAGAAAAAATGGTGCAGCCGGTTCCAAGGGGATCGTCTTCGAAGATCCCACATTCTTCAAACAGCGGGGGCGGCTGAGCCGCTGCGGGGGAAGAGGCAAACAGCAACGCCACGACCAGCAAGAAGAAGGCGACGGGATACGGAATCATTGACTTCTGATCGAGACGGGTCATGGCCTGCCTTCCCTTCAACTGAGGAACTCTTCACGGAAGATACAAATTGGCGAGGGTCTCCATTATACACTTGATCAGCATCATGAGATATCGAGTCCTGAAGGCCTCGAAATCGTCAGATTCGCTTCAATCGGTGGCAGTGAACTCGCATCATGGCCTGCGACACTACAGCCGCAGTGGCTCTGGGTACATGAAATTGCTACCAAGGAAAGATGGTCGATGAAGATCGGAGTTCCGCAGGAAGTCTGGCCCGGCGAGTGCCGTGTGGCCGCCTCCCCCGCAAACGTCAAGAGGCTCGGAAAGATGGGCTTCTCGGTGCTGGTCGAGAGTGGAGCGGGAGCCGCTGCCAGTTTCGACGATGAAACGTATCGCCAGGCGGGAGCCGAGGTGCTCGATGGGGCTGCCGCTCTGTGGGAGCAGTCCGACATCGTCATCAAGGTGCGCGCCCCGATGAAGAATCCAGAAACTGGAGTCGATGAGGCCGACCTTCTGCGTGAAGGCGGAACCCTCATCAGTTTCATCTGGCCCGGGCAAGAAGAAGAACTGGTCAAAAAACTAGCAACTCGCAAGGCCACAGTGCTGGCGATGGATTGTGTGCCGAGAATCAGTCGGGCACAGAAACTGGATGCACTCTCTTCGATGGCGAACATCGCCGGATACCGTGCGGTACTCGAAGCGGCGCATCACTTTGGCAGCTTTTTCACTGGCCAGATGACGGCTGCAGGAAAAGTTCCTCCCGCCAAGGTACTGGTGGTGGGAGCGGGAGTTGCGGGGCTTGCAGCGATCGGAGCCGCCAAAGGGCTTGGCGCCATCGTTCGCGCCTTCGATACGCGTCCTGCAGTCGAGGAGCAGGTGCAATCGATGGGAGCCGAGTTCCTGACCGTGAAGATCGAAGAGGACGGAACCGGATCCGGCGGTTATGCCAAGCAGATGAGCCAGGCCTTCATCGATGCAGAGCACGCCCTGTTCGAGGAACTGGCCCAGGATATCGACATCATCATCACCACTGCATTGATCCCGGGCAGACCTGCGCCCCTGTTGATCACCGAGCAAGCGGTCAAGAACATGAAACCTGGCTCTGTGATCGTCGACCTGGCTGCGGAGCGAGGTGGTAACACTGCCGGAGCAGTGGCAGACCAGGTGGTCGAGAGCCATGGGGTGAAGATCATCGGATACACCGATCTGCCGAGTCGAATGGCCAAGGTCTCCAGTAATCTCTACGGCAACAACATCTGTCACCTACTCGATGACATGGGTGGTGCAGAGAATTACAAGGTCGACGAGGCCGACGAAGTGGTGCGGGGAACACTGGTCCTCAACGGCGGTGAGATGAAGTGGCCGGCTCCTGTCAAGAAACTTGCGGAGGAAACCAAGCAGCCCGAGGCCGTTCCAGGAAATCTCGTTGCAGCAGCGGCTTCAATCGAGAAGAAGGATCGAGGACCATTGGTGCTGTTGCTGATCGGCTTGGCGCTGATCGCAGTGGGCTGGTCCGGTGATACGGGATTTCTTCACCAGGTGACGGTGTTCGTGTTGTCATGTTTCATCGGCTACCAGGTGATCTGGAATGTCAGCGCTTCTCTTCATACACCCTTGATGAGTGTCACTAACGCCATCAGCGGAATCATCATCGTTGGCGGAATGCTCCAGTTGGGAGGTCCGCTGGATTCTCCAGCGACGATCCTGGGAGTGATTGCCGTGTTTTTTGCTACCATCAACATCGCCGGGGGATTCCTGGTCACTCAGCGCATGCTGAAGATGTTCCAGGGTTAAGGGGGCCATCATGATTCCATACGGAGCCATCATCAGTTCCTACCTCGTGGCAGCTGTTCTCTTCATCTTGAGTCTTGGCGGACTCTCTACCCAGAAGACTGCCCGACGTGGCAATCTCTATGGAATCATCGGAATGGCGCTGGCAGTTGCCGCCACGACGATGCTGATTCTGGGAAAGGTGCAGTTTCCGGAAGGCCTGGGGGAGAACTTTAGCGGAGTGTTGCTCAACGATTCCTCCACCTCATCAGTGTTTGCCATGGTGATCGGCCTTGGTGCCCTGATTGGTGCGATCCTTGCCGCTCGAGTCGGGATGACATCGATGCCAGAATTGGTGGCGATCCTGCACAGCTTTGTTGGGTTGGCAGCAGTGCTGGTGGGAATCTCGACCTACATGGGTTCTGGAATTTCTGTACCCGTTGGGGGTGAACTGGTTCACAACATCGAGATTTATCTCGATGTCTTCATCGGCGCGATCACCTTCACCGGATCGATACTGGCCTTCTTGAAGTTGCGTGGCAGTGTCTCAGGAAAACCGCTGACCTTGCCGGGACGACACCTGTTGAACCTACTGATGGTCGGAGCATGTATCTATCTGGCCTTTGAATTCGTCACTGCCGATGGTCACACGGCAGTGCAACCACTGCTCTGGATGACTCTCATCGCCTGCGTCATCGGCTTCCACATGGTGGCGGCCATCGGTGGCGCGGATATGCCGGTGGTGGTTTCGATGCTCAACAGTTATTCCGGGTGGGCTGCAGCAGCAGCAGGATTCATGCTCAAAAACGATCTACTCATCGTGACCGGTGCGCTGGTTGGCTCTTCCGGAGCGATCCTCAGTTACATCATGTGTCGAGCGATGAATCGATCCTTCATCAGCGTCATCCTCGGTGGATTTGGTACCGACGGTGGTGGAGGTGGGGGGAGCACTTCCTCCCAAGATCAGGGCGAAGTGACCTCCTGTGATGTCGAAGAGACGGTCGAAGCGATGCGAGATGCCACCGACATCATCATCATTCCTGGCTACGGAATGGCGGTTGCGCAAGCACAGCATTCATTGAGTCAAGTGGTCGACTTCCTCAAGGAAAAGGGCAAGACGGTTCGATTCGGAATCCATCCGGTGGCTGGACGCTTGCCAGGGCACATGAATGTGCTGCTGGCTGAAGCGAATGTCGATTACAACCTCGTGCTGGAGATGGACGAGATCAACGACGATTTTCCAGCGACCGACTTGGTGTTGGTGATCGGAGCCAACGACATCGTCAATCCGGATGCACTGGAAGATCCAAACAGCCCCATCGCCGGCATGCCGGTACTGGAAGTATGGAAATCAGAAATGGTTGTGGTGATGAAACGCAGCATGGGCACCGGCTATGCTGGAGTTCAGAATCCACTCTTCTTCAAGGACAACACTCGGATGTTGTTTGGAGATGCCAAGGTGGTAGTGGATCAACTTCTGACTGGATTGAGAAGTTCCTGAGAGCCGAGCGACTCGCTGAGGAGCCGCAGGCACTGTGGCAAGAGCTAGATCTCATCCGGATGTAGATGAAACGGGTTCCGTTTCATCTACATCCGTGCAGCCTCTATGCCTCAAAACACAACATATCTGCAGGGTGAATCGCCGTATCTGGAAGCCCGCAACTGTGGACCATTTCGACGCCATTCTGAGGATACGTGACTCCAGAGTGGTATATGGAGATGACAGACCAGAGTGCGAACTGGATCCAATCGCCCCTGTGGAACTGACGACGCCCCATTTGCGTTCTTCCATAAGACGATAAGAGTCACTCATCGCATGGATCCAGTAACCCAGTGAAAGGGTCCAGTGCGCAGGGAGTCTCGTAAGGGGTGTCGAGGGAGAAGGCAACAATGACAACGAGGGAGATAGACCCGGATTCTCTGAAGGGGAAACGGGTATTACTTGCTTGGCATCCCGAGGAAGATGGTCAGGAACTGGAGCAGCTCCGCGATCAGCTCGAAAGAGCGGGTGCTGCGGTCGAGATAGCGAAAAAAATAGGTGACATCAAACACCATCTCGATGTTGCCCGAACCACCGGCGATCCACCTGAAATCCTGATTTCGCATCTCCGATTCCCGGAAATTCATGCTTCTGGATTGAACCGCTGGATGAAGGTGCGTATCGGAGAAGATCACGGCGGCAAGAAACTTCTGACGATCGTGGTTGCCACCAGGATTCTCGGAGCCGATTTTGATCAGTTTTGCATCGATATCGATGCAGATCAGATGATTTTGATGGCCGAGGTTGAAAAAAAGATCATCAGCCGCGTCAAATATGGCCTGCGAAAGCAGTGTGAGCCTCGTCAGTCACCCGTGTACTACGTGCATTCCAAGAGACAAGATCTTGTCAAGGATCTAGAACATCGGATGCAACCGCATCAGCAGTTAGTTCCATTTGTTGAGAGAGCGAGTGTCTACACTCGAATCTGGAATGAAGGCGGGGGGATGCTACTGATCGATGAGGATCTACTCGAAGAGCTGAACCAAGAAGAACCCAGTCAACAAGGAAACAAGCACTACCTGGATAACATCGCGACAAAACTGGGAATGGGAATCGTGGTTCTACTCGCTGAAGAGCGGAACAAGAAGATGGAAGATTCCGAGACCAGAGCAATGCACTGGCTAAGGATGGGGGCCACGGACTGTCTGGCCTTCGATACTCCGGCAGAAGAAATTGCGAGGCGCTGTAACTGTGCTCGAAGAAATCGTGCCAGAAATCGTCTTGAAATTGATCTGGAATCGGAGATTTCCAGGATCGAGATCAACCTGAGAGGCAACAAGACTGACACAAAAGATATCAGTCCATTCCCAGGAAATGATGACTTCTTCCACAGCCCATCGGCAGCATTTCTGATTCACGATAGCGCGGGCCACATCAAAAGAGTCAATTCGAAGGCCGCAATAATGTTCGGCTACACGAGGCAAACGCTGGAAACGATGAGAATCGGCAAATTGCATCCCGGTGGAGTAGAGATGACAGAGGAGAGGAAGATGAACTTCGAGGCGTTCCTCAAGGCAGGGAAGGCCAAGTTTGAGACCCGGTTTATCAAGAAAAATAAAAGCAGCTTCATGGGAGTAGTCAATGCCAGGTATGTCAAGGTCGAAGAACTGGCGGGTGATGAAGAATTGATTCTCACTGAGATTCACAGTCTCGATCAACACGATCTTATTTCGAAGACACTGCCTGATCTCATTACCACCAGTTCGAAAGATTTGAACGCGAGGATTCAGGAAGCAATTCGAGAAGTGATCCATGAACTTGGTGGAGGAAGTCGACAGGAAGCAAACGATTACCTGGCCGGGATTTCAGTCTACAAGGAGTTTGAAAACGGATTTGAGTGCGCCTTCCAGGAGGGATTTCAAAACTACGAATTGAAGATCAATGAGACACCACGACGTAGGGACGTGGTGAATATTGTTCAGTGGTTCAAGTCGGGGAATTCCACTCTTGATTCCACACGTCGAAATGGACCAAAGCTGACGCGTTTGTTCCATGACTTGGAAGGGTTCGAGTTCTTTGCAATCCCATTGTGGTTCCGGCAGGAGTTCATCGGATTCGCTGTGGTGGCTTTAAAAACAGATCTGAGCCGGTCGGTGAATAATTACCATCGCAAGAGGACCACCCGTATTCTCATGCCGATCGTCAACATTATTGCCGCTGCTCTTCATCGAAAAGACGAAGAGGAGATACGTAAGATCCTCGAAGACAGATCGACGCAACAAGACAAGAATGATGCTCTGAATAACATCACCGAAGGAATCTGTCACGATTACAACAACCTGTTGACCGCCATCACTGGCCATGCATCGTTGCTCCTTCGGGGAAAAGGTCTTGATGGGCAGACGAGAAAGTCTTTGGAGGGTATCCGTGGAGCTGCGGATAGGGGTTCTGGACTGAGCAAGAAGATCAGGGATAGATCCAAGCCGTCCCAGATCAAGGCGGTTTTCAACCTTCACGATAAAGTCAAAGAGGTGGTAAATCTGATGGGAGTTGTGATCGACCCGAAGATTACCATCCAGCAAGACCTTCAAGCCGGCAGTGATTCTATACTGGGAGATTCGGGTGTGGCACATCAGGTTCTCATGAACCTGATCATCAATGCGTCACAAGCGATGGCGGAATTGGATCAGCCTGGAACCATTACCATTCGGTCTCGTTTGAAGAAGAATCGATCTCGAGGCAACAGCGATATGATCGAAGTGAGTATTGAAGATGAAGGACCAGGGATTGATTCAGGGCTCAAGTTAAAGATCTTTGAACCGTACTTCACGACCAAGGACTCGAAGGTCGAGGGAGCGGGGTTGGGATTGTGGGTCGTTCACAATGCCATGAAAGAACATGGCGGATCGATCAGGATCGGAAATGACAGAGCTCAGGGCGCTACCTTTATCACGGAATGGCCACTGGCGGATGAACTTGAGAAACCTGAAGACGAGACATTGAAGCCATTGTTCAAGGGCGCTGGTCGGATCTTGTTGGTCGATGACGATGAGGTTGTCATGGAAACTTGCAAGATTCTTCTGAACACGATCGGTTTCGATGTGTTGACTGCTTGTGACGGATTGATGGCGTTGGAGATGTACGAGGAAAAGGGCGAAGCGATCGACCTTGTATTACTCGATCAGAGAATGCCCAGGATGGCCGGGGACGAGTGTCTTGAAAAGTTGATTCAACTGAATCCTGAAATCCGGGTCGTGATGACCAGTGGAAACGACCTCAACTCGAAGCAGATCGTCGAGTCGGAGAATGTTGTCGGGATATTACCCAAACCCTACACCATCGAGGTCCTCTCCAAAGTTCTTGAAGATGCGACTCTCGACCACACGGTTTGAGGGCCGTGATCGATTGAGATCGACCATTACTGTCAATCCAGGTCACTAGAGCGAGGATTGGCTTCTCTGGGTGCTTGCCCCCTCCTGTGGCCATCGTTAGCATCGCTGGTGGGCCATTTTTGTGTATTTATCTGCAGAAATGATCCACTAGCCGGAGTCCTGAGTTGGATTCCAGAGGGGCAATCCGAATTCCTTCTTCAGATGAAACATCTGCTGGAATCGGGGGTTCTCCATTGAGGTGCCCGCCAGGCACTTGGGGACGCAGTTGGTGACGCCATGGAATTATCGGTGAAGCCACAGGGATGATGCGTGATCCGGGAAGGGTCCAGTCAGATGATGAGACAAGCATTGAGCATCGGTAATCTTCTACAGATGCCAGCGATAGCCTTGTGTGTGTTGATCGCTGTCGCACCCGTGGCAGCGCAGACGGTGGGTGGTGTTGCCACCCCCGATGTAGCACAAGTGGCAGCATCGATGGATGCGGCTCGAGCGGCACTTCTCGAACTCGAGTTCACCGAGTTCGGGGATGGCGAGCTGGTGGTGGAGGTGGATCTTCCACGATTTGGGCCAGCAACATTGAGCCTGTATCCGCACAGCCTGAGAAGCGATCGCTTCAAGGTGATGGTGGATGATGGAACTCAGCTGGTCGAGGTTCCGGCACCCCTGGTGCGGACTCGCAAAGGTGAAGTACTGGAGATCCCCGGATCAAAAGTCCGGGCCAGTTATCAGTCGGGACGATTGACCGCTCTGATTATTGCAGACGGTCAGGTGTGGTCGATCTCATCCACGGTGGACCTGGGATTCCCGGGAACTGGATCCTGGCATGGAATTGTCGATGGTCGCGATGAACTCGATCTGGTCAGGGAATGCGGCACTCCGGATGGTGCAGGTCCCCCAGGAAGCGGAACCGGAGGCACAACGCAGTCCTTCGGCACCACCTACTACCTGAGCGAGATCGGCATCGATTCCGATTTCGAGTACTTCCAGCTCAACAATTCAAATGTATCCACCACGGTGGGAGACATCGAAAATGTCATGAATGGCGTGGAGTCGGTGTATGAGGACGCCAGCATCGTCATCAGTTATGAGATCACGGTGATCGTGATTCGTACCAGCAGTGCAGACCCTTACGGCACCATCACTGCACCAGGAACACTGCTGAATACATTTGGCAATGTCTGGAGTAGTTCACCGGAGGCTCAGATTCAGCGAGACGTTGCCCATCTGTTCACCGGAGTCAACATCGACGGAGGTACCATCGGTATCGCCAGTCTGTCGGTGATCTGCACCGGCAACGGCTACGGTCTCTCGCAGTCGCGCTTCACCAGTAATTACAACCGTCGAGTGGCACTCACTGCTCATGAACTGGGACACAACTGGTCAGCGCAGCACTGCGACGGTTCCAACCCCTGCCGGATCATGTGCTCAGGCCTGGGTGGTTGTTCCGGTCTCAATCCGTTGACCTTTACCACCGGACCGATCGGGCAGATCGTCAATCACAGAAACTCCCGGGGCTGCCTCTCCAGTCAGGCACCAGCACTGTCGCTTCCCTTTATCGATGAGTTCACCGGTAGTTCGGTGAATTCTTTGAACTGGACCTATAACGAGGGTGGACTCTCGACCACCACAGGCAGTGGTGAACCGAGTTCTCCCTTTTCGCTCAACCTGGATCGATCAGGAACCGGCACATACCAGTACGACGAGTTACGAAGCAATGTCATCTTGCTGGGCGGAACCATTCCTACTCTGCAGTTCTACACCAATCATTCTGGTGTCGAGAATGGCGAGGAGTTGGTGGTGGAATACCTCAACGTCGGGCTCGACTGGATTGAACTCGACCGAATCGTTTCCGATGGTACCAATCCTGCTGGATTCACGGTTCACACCTACACTCTTCCGGCCAATGCCAGGCACAACGGTTTCCGATTACGCTTCTTCACCGATACCAGCGAGACCAACGACGATTGGTATGTCGACAACGTCTCCATCACCGAGGGACCACCGCCACAGCAGGAACCGCCCAGTATCGGTTCCATCAATCCTCCGAGCGGTCCGACAACCGGTGGCACCTACATCACCATCTCTGGCCAGTTCTTCAGCCAGGATATACTGATCCTCATCGGAGGATCGGTGGTAGATGACCTCGTCTATATCAGCCCCACCGAACTGGTAGGGTACACACCGCCAGGTTCGTCACCGGGACCGATCTCGGTGATCGCCAGCCAACTCTCTGGAAGTGATTTGCTCGACCCTGGTTTCCTCTATACAGAGGAGTACATCATTCACGACAGTGGAGCGGGTGCTCCCGGTGGAGTGACAGATGTCACCGTCAGTGCAGATCACGACACCATCATCTCCGGTTACTCGCTTGCGATCGACTTCGATGTCGATGAGTTGCTGATCTCTTCAGTGGGTGAGGCAGGATCGGTCGCGGTCGGCGCCGATTTCTTCCAGGCGACTCTCAACAACGATACAGGGCCCGGTGGTGGCTGGTGGACTCTGGGAGTGGTGATCGCCTTCAACGGTTCGGCGACGATTCTACCCTCCAACCAGACCATCCTCTGCACCGCCAGTTACATCGTGCAACCGACGGTGCCGACAGGTGCAACTCTTCAGGTGACTCCGATCAATGGTGTTGGAATTCCTCCGACAGAGAATCTGCTCAGTACTCCAGGCGGCATTGCTGTACCCCCGCTCCTCGAGGGGGGATTGATCACGGTCGGTGCGAGCTTCTTCCTGAGAGGCGATGGAAATGGCGACCTGACGGTCGACGTTGCAGATGCCGTGTTCATCCTGGCTTATCTGTTCAGTGGAGGTCCGGCAGATTGCCTCGATGCGATCGATACCAACGATGACGGGTCCAACAACATCGCCGATGCGATTTCGGCTCTCGATTTCCTGTTTGCTGGTGGCTCAGCGCCACCTCCGCCATTCCCGGCACCAGGATCTGACCCGACATCGGATGCACTGGACTGCAACAACTAGAAGCTATTTGCGGAGACCTGGTCGAGATCAGCGTTTCGAGTTCAGTATTGAACCGATCGTCTCGACCAGGTCTCCGTTGTTCTTTTCCAGTTGACCACAGAGGGCCGGCAGGCTCGAGCCGGCCTGCTGGATGGTCGCCAGCAACTGCAAGATCACCCGTTGGCCTTCACCCGGATACTTCTTGATCAAACTGCGCCAGGTTCGATCCTGTTCGGTGGTCAGGCCGAGTCGGCCCAGCGCCATCTCCAGCTGCCGGATCGCCTCCGTCAGGCCTGCCACAGGTATCGAGAGGATCGCCGCATCGATGGCGATCGGAAGCACTGCACTTTCGCTGCTTTGAGGTTGCAACTTCGACCACACCTCGGCCAGCATCTGGTCGACCAGATCGTCACCTTTACCGCTTTTCATCGGGGGTTCGGTTCCATCCTCGACACAGCTGCGGTCGATCTCGATCGATCGGATACCGGCACGGGCCAGCTCGACTGGCCGATGATCGATCGGATCTAGTACCCGTTCGACGATACCGTGGAGTCCTCGAGCCCCTTCTTCTGAAGCCATCGCCAGTGAAGCGATGGATTGCATCGCTTCCTCGTTGAAGCTCAGTTCGATGCCATGAGCCGCCCAGAACTTCTTCTTCTCACCGATGATGCTGGTTTCCATCTGATCGAGAATGTAGACGAAGTCTTTCTCGGTCAGTGAGTCGAGCAGCGAAATATGACCGAATCTGGCGGCGAGTTCCTCGCCGAGACCGAGCGACACCAGATCCTGGCGAGCGATCAGGTCGTTGAGGATGATCTGCGGTGTATCGTCATCTGGATCGTCTTCATCTTCGCTCTGAAAGCCGATCCGTTCATCATCCCCGATGCGATCGACGATCACTTCCCGCAGTTCGGGAAAGGAGCCGCAACAGATGAAGAGCAAGCCAGCGGTGTCGAGCGATTGCCCGGGTGCCTGGGGGTGCCGCATGACGATCCCGTCCATCAGCGCCAGGATGGCATCCTGAACCGCCATGCCAGGGTCGCCGGGGCCCGCCATGGTGCGACGACATTGATCGAGTTGATCGATCAGCACGATACCCTTCTGCGCCTGTGCGAAGTCACCACCGGCGCGCTGGATCAGGGCTCCAGTGATTCTCTGTAACGCTTCTCCGGCGATGGCTGATTGGACCAGTGACGATGCATCTGCGTGGATCCATGGGACCCCGAGCCATTCAGCAACTTTCTGCACCAGGAACGTCTTACCCACACCTTCGGGGCCGAGCAGCAACAGGTGCTGAGGGCTGTTGCGGAAATTTGCTTCGAGATGATGGGAGATGAAGTGGTTGTAGATCGCCACCGACAGGTAACGCTTGGCGTGATCCTGTCCCCGCACCTGTTGATCGAGGTGTGAGTGGATCTCCATCGGATCAGGGAAAGTACTGCGGTCGGTGGTCATTTGGGTTTTCCTCTCTGGTATGCGATGCACCATGCTAGCGGAGGATGGCCCGGTTGTCAGTCCCTCCTACAGCCAGCTAGTTGCCACGATCCTCTCATTGGGCGATCCTCACCGCTCACAGGTCCATCTTGCCGGTCGGTTCTTCCGATCGATGGTGGATCGAGCAGTCGCCGTTCATGAAGAAGAAGCGAGGTGAGCGGTGACAGATCAGGCGGATCAACTGCACTGGGATCGAGAAGAGATGCGCCGGCGCGGCCACCAGGCGATCGACTGGGTGGTCGACTACCTCGCCAGCATCGAGGAGCGGCCGGTGCAGTCGAAGGTGGAACCAGGCGATGTCGCCGCATCGCTGCCGCTGCATCCGCCATCGACCGGCGAATCGTTCGACGATGTGATGGCAGATCTCGACCAGGTGGTGCTGCCCGGCATCACCCACTGGCAGCACCCCTCCTGGTTCGCCTTCTTCAACTCCAATACTTCAGGACCATCGATGGTGGCAGACATTATCTCATCGGGTCTGGCGGTACAGGGGATGCTGTGGCAGACCAGCCCCGCCTGTACCGAGGTGGAAACCCGCATGATGGACTGGCTCGTCGAGATGCTGGGACTCCCCGACAGTTTTCTGTCGACCGGCGACGGCGGCGGTGTGATCCAGGACACCGCCTCCAGTGCCACGCTGTGCGCGCTGATCGCCGCCCGCGAACAGGTCAGCGATTTTGCCATCACTCGCGATGGAGTGCAGGGCAAGATGACAGTCTATGCATCATCCGAAGCGCACTCGTCGGTCGAGAAGGCGGTACGCATCGCCGGTCTCGGCAGCGAGAATTTTCGCCATGTCGACCTCGATGAAAACCTTGGCATCGACCCCGTCGCCCTCGACCGGGCCATCGAAGCCGACAGGGACGCCGGCTGTATCCCGACGATGGTGATCGCCACCATCGGCACCACCGCCACCACCGCGGTCGATCCGGTCGCCGCCATCGCCCGGGTGTGCCAGAAGCACAGCGTCTGGCTCCATGTCGATGCGGCTCACTCCGGCACAGCAGCACTGGTACCCGAGATGCGCTGGATGCAGCAAGGTCTCGAGGATGCCGATTCCTACTGCTTCAACCCGCACAAGTGGATGTTTGTCGGCTTCGATTGCGATGCCTTCTGGGTGCGTGATCGCAAGGCGTTGATCAAGGCGCTCAGCGTCCTGCCCGAATACCTGCGCAACGAGGCGAGCGAATCGGGCCAGGTGATCGACTACCGCGACTGGCACATCCCGCTGGGTCGGCGCTTCCGTGCCCTCAAGCTGTGGTTTGTCATCCGCAACTACGGGGTCGATGGTCTGAGGGCTCTGATCGCCGAGCATCTGCAGTGGGCCGAATGGTTCGAGCAACAGGTCGAGTCCGATCCCAGCTGGCAACTCACTCACAAGCGCACCGTCAACCTGATCTGCATGGCACACATCGATGGCAATGAAGTCACCGACAAGGTGGCGCAGCAGCTCAATGAGGATGGCCAGATGTCGGTGACCGTCACCACCGTCCAGGGAAAACGCATCCTCCGA
>JABHOG010000118.1 GCA_018694835.1 Planctomycetota bacterium
GAGACGTGATGGATGGGGATTCCCATCGAAGGAAGGTTTGTTTTGAACCGTATTGGTCTACGCCATTTCTGTGCACTGACGACAATTATCATCTTCATGACACTCTCTCTGGCCATGAGTGCCTCAGCTCAGGGTTCGTTTTCCACCGGAGATTCTGAACTGGAAAATTGGATCGTAGAGCCGAAACTCCGATTCGATGAATGGCTCGATGATCAGAGACCGTCCCTCGAAATCGCTTTTGATCTCAGCATGAGAATCGTCGAGAAGAGTGGTGGTTCCGGAACCGGTCACGTGAACTGGGTGGGTATCGATCTGATCGATCGGTTGACCTGGGATGGTTTTCCCATCGCAACAATCCTGGTTCAGGCCTATGCAGTCGAGGTCAAGGACCTCCCCGCAACTCCCATCATCTTTGATGATTCGCGCGATTGGCAACTTCAATGGCGATTTGTTTATCTCGATTTTGATCGGTGGTCGCATAAGGGAATCTCTTGGAAGGTGGGGCACTTTCAGGTGCCGTTCGGGTTGGAGTGGACGAGTGATACCACCGGTACCTTGCGGCAGTACACCAACGCCAAAAATCTGGGAGTGAAAGCGGACTGGGGGATGAGTGCACACGGCACCGTCGATGGTCTGGACTACGAGGTGGCCGTGACTCGTGGAAGTGGCAACGAATACCGAGATGTCAGCGATAATCATCTGTTCGCCGTGAGAATCGGCGCCAGTCCAGGTCATAATTTGTCTTATGGGGTCTCCTACTTCGACGCCCAGTTGACCGGCCAAGATGCGCCCATCGGAATGAGCACATTTCCGAAACCGGACAGGGTCCGATATGGCGTCGATGCGCGGTGGAACTTCCCTGGTTTCCAGCTGCTGGGGGAGTGCAGCCGGGGAACCAATGACGATCTGGACGTGTGGTCTGCTTTGCTGGAAGCCAACATCCACAGTCCTGACGAGCGGAATCTGGCCTATCTGCAAACGGTGGGCTCCGCCACAAAGGGCGTTTCTGACTGGGATGAGCGGGTTCAGGCCCATCTGGGTGTCAAACGGCTGATCGGACCAAGCCTCTCGCTCGAGGCGCAATGGACTCATGACCTGGAATTACCAGGAAATGCCCCGCTCGGGGATACAGGAGTGCTTCAAATCCGTTATAGATTCTAGGAGGTCGACTCTATGCACAGGACTCTAAGGATATCCACGGCGATGATCACGGTAGTGTTAGGAATTACACTGCTGATCCCCCTGTCTCTGGTTCACGGTCAGGCCGCCGCCGAAAAGCCTTCCGGTGGGTTCGTTCGTCCCGATCGCACCACTCCTTTTTGTTCCTCTCCGACCTACGATGCACATGCAACCCAGCTCTTTTCAGACCTTGAATTTGATGACGTGGTCGAAGTGAACTTCAGTATCAATAGTCAACTTCGCAAGCGGATTCAGGCAGATCTCGGAGCCGATTTTCTCCCCTATGATTTACTGGGAAAACATGTCATGTATTTTCCCGCAACGAAAAAGAAGATGCCGCTCGGGATGATGCACTTTCGAAAGATGGCTGGGAGTAAGTTTGGTCTGGTGACCGTCGGTTGGAGACTGGATCTGCAGTTCAACCTGATAGATTTCATGGTCGAGGGACGGGACCCAGCCACGATCAAGATCATGAAGATTCGAAATGAGTTGAACAATAAATTCAGAGGAGCCAGTTCGGAGCAGTTGATCTCATGGCTCGAAAATGAAAGTGCCCAGCTTTCATCGCTGGGCAAGAGAGATCTTGAAGTGGCGCAGATGGACGATGGAGTCCACGATGTCCTGGGAATCGTGGTGTACCTGGCTCGCTTGACCAGGACGTCGGCAAAGCTCTGTTTTTCCGAGAAAAAAGTTGCCGCTTCGAGAGACGAGACCGACGAGACTGACGAGACCGACGAGTCGTCAATGAAGGATCACATACTTCACTTTGTCTCGATTCCGCAAGCGTTGATCGAACAGGTGGTAGACCTTCAAAAGGTGTCTTCTAGCGAGTTGAAGGTCGCATGCGCCAAGGTCAAGAGTCAGAAGGATGAGGATACATCAGAGATCTGCTGTGAATCGATTTCAGCGACCCGGGTGATCATGAGCGGAAGCAGCGAGCCTTATTATTCAATCGATTCGAAGATGCAATTGGCTGGAATCCTGGAGCTCCGCTGGATTGTGAATCCACAACTCGAGTTGATTGCTGTGCATGTTCTGGGTTCCAGTGCCGATATGTCCGAAGCGGTCAAGGCCAGGGAAAGGTCCGCTTTGGAACAGCATATCGGCGCCAGCTGGATCCCCAATGCCGAGTGTGCACCGGGAACCAGGATTCTGGTGAACCGTGTGCTGATGCTGTGCCAGATATTGAAGAATTCGGAGCACTAGTCGTGTCGATTCGTTCCATTCTACTTTTACTACTCGTGACCACCATGGGCCTCACCTTGATGTTCACCTATAAGTTGATGGAAGAGCATAATGAACTAACCCGATTGGGCCTGGACTTCACCGCAGAGAAGCGTGGAGGAGACCAGCTCAAAAAACAGTTGGAATCGGATCTTTTACTTATATTCCTGCTGACAGATATTGCAGGGTCGACCGATCAATTGGACAGCGGTCGCGCCGCGATCCTCTTCAATCCGCTTGCGAAGACCCGTAAGAGCCTGAATGAAACTTCCGAGAAGGTCCAGGTGATGCTGGACAAGTGGGGGTTGGTATTGAAGCCACTTGCGCAAGACATGGGCGAACAGGAGCAGTTTTCAGCCATCATGGCGGATTCGAGCAGCAGTCTGAAGAATCTCCAACAGATTCTGAACATCTGGTTGGAAGAGGCCAACCAGTACATGCAAGAAGAGAATACAAATACGGAAGTGCTACTTTCGTTGTCAGATAATATCGCCTCCTTGAGCGTAACCCTGGAAGTGGCCATCGATACCTTGACCACCAAGGGATCCCAACTGATCGACAGCCATCTCGGGCGGGAAAAAGAGCAGTTTTGGCTCCTTACAGGGGGCTCGCTGCTCTTCTTGGCATTGCTCGTCTATATTGCCAGTAATGTGATTGCTGGCCCATTGGAACGACTCAGTGCCGCGTCAAAGACTGCAGAGAAGCCAGGCCAAGAGTTCCTTCTGCCAACCGGTAAGTTCAGTTTCAAGGAGGACGGAATCCTGGCCGAAGCGATTGCAAGCCTGGTGACCGCCAGAAATTCCCAGCAAGAAAAACTCGAGGAAAAGGTCATCCGAAGAGACGCAGAACTGGCCCACCTCAATGGCATGGATCAACTGGGAAAAGTGGCCGGCAATGTGGCTCACGATTTCGCAAACTTCCTCACCATCGTGATTGGATACGCAGACATTTCCTTGAAGAAGGAACTCTCCGATGATCTGAGAAAAAATATCGAACTGATCCTCGAAGCCGCGAATGGTGGATTAAGGGTGACCGAACAACTCCTCAAGATCAGCCGGAGATCTCTGGATGATCTGAATCCGGTTGCCATCGACCCGTCCTTGTTTGTCGAACAGATGGAACCGTTATGGAAGCCATTCTTGGGGGCAAACATCCAGATGGCCGTGGAGTCTCATGGGGAAGTGGGACAAGTTTTCATCGAGGATCAGGCTTTGACTCAGATCATCATGAATCTGGTGACCAATGCCCGCGATGCAATGCCGGACGGAGGTCAGATCAAGATTGCAGTATGGAATGGATCTGAATTCAAAGAACACCCGAAGCCAGCATACCTGGACCCAACGTTGGAATATTCGGTCATCGAGGTGGCTGACGAGGGAACAGGGATTTCGGATTCGATGCTTGAGAAACTGTATCAACCCTACGAAAGCACCAAGGGCAAGGGCAAGGGAACCGGTTTTGGATTGTCGATCGTCCACAACATGGTCCATGACGCCGGGGGAGGGATCAGTTTCGCCACCGAACAGGGGGTGGGCACCAGTTTTCAAATATGGCTGCCAAAGTTTGAAGCGACAGAGCCGAATCCCGCAGAGTCGAATCTCGCAGAGGGGGCCAGGCTGTTATTGATCGAGGACGAGTCGGCATTACGCGAGATTGCGACACTGGCCCTCGAAGCAGAGGGACATGATGTGACCTCCGCTGCCAGTGGAGTGCTGGCGATCGAAAATCATGAGGACGAACTGCTCTCCTTCGATGCGGTCATCTCTGACATCCGAATGCCGGGTATGGATGGCGACGAGGTGATCAAGAGGTTCAGGAAGCAACACCGCTCCCTGCCAGTGCTCTTCATCTCTGCCCATAGCTTCCGGGAAATCGAGGAGAACCTCGAGTCGTCTTGTCCGACCCTGTTCCTGCAGAAGCCCTTCTCCATCGAGGACCTGAATCTCCGCGTCCACCAGCTACTGGAACTGA
>JABHOG010000019.1 GCA_018694835.1 Planctomycetota bacterium
GCTGATCCGAATCCTGGCCTATTTCTGCCAGGAAGCCTGACAAGCCCTCGTAATCGATTCTTTCCTCAAGTGTTGCTCCTCGAATGCCGAATTAAGGCATTGGAGACACTTTCCCGTCCTACATCGCCCCGGGGAAGACTTCAGAAGGAGTCAGGACCGATGAAACGTCAAAGAATTCTAGTACTCGGCCTCGACCGTGATTCTGCTTACGCCATGCGTAACGTGTTCGAGTTCGAGCGCCACGAGATCGATGTCTGCATCGATATGGTAGTGGTTCGTGATGTGCTCATCGAGCGCGCCTACGACCTGATCATCGTCGATGCTCGTGTGTGCCAGCTGGAGGAATTCGATCTGGTCGACTTCCAACTCGACCGGGGACTGAGGGTGCCGCTGATCGTGATCGGCAGCGAGAATACCGGATTGCGCCGTTCCCTTCGCTCCCGTCAGGGACTGGAAGTGGTTCACCTCGACCTCGATGGTCACCAGTTGCTCGAAACGGTCGGCTCCTGGAGATCCACACCCGATCCAGAAGCGGCAGCCTGAGCACCCTGCACCCTCCCCTCGACAGTGGTAGGATGAACCCCGGGCGTCGGCTGCGCCGCGGAGGATCATCATGTCGCAACTTCACAGGTTCCGAGAACTGGAAGCGCAGGGGATCGATATCTTGTCGATCCTTGCGGGAGATAGTGGCGTCGACGATGAGCAACTGAAGTTGCTGCTGGATCGCCTCGGTCCGCTCGGAGAAGAGTATCACAGCGATCTGATGGAACTGCTGACCCACCGCCGCTTCGACGAAACCGAGGCCCTCGGACTGTGGAAAGGGGTGGTTCGTCACAAGCGCAAGATGGAGACGGCTCTGGGCCGAGTGGTGGGGGTGAGAGTCGCCGCCGCAGATTATCTGACCAATCGAAGACCACTGCTGGAAGCACCACGCATCGTTCCTCGCCAGGAGATGGAACAGCTGCTCTCGCAGGTCAACCTCGATGTTCTTACCGGATTACGTAATCGACGATCCATCGATGAGGCACTGAGACTCGAGATGCAACGTACCCGTCGATACGGTGGTGTCTTCACCGTGCTGTTGATCGACCTCGATCACTTCAAGGGAATCAACGATCAGCAGGGGCATGTGGCCGGTGATGAGGTGCTGGTGGAGATCTCTCGGCGGATCCAGAGTGCCTGTCGCGAGACCGATACGGCGGGCCGTTGGGGCGGTGACGAACTACTGGTGATCTTGCCCCAGACCGGACCGATCGATGCGGGCATCTTGTCGGGTCGCCTGCGCCATGATGTTCGCCACCGACCGATTGCACTTCACAACGGGGAGTTTCAAGACGTGACCATCTCCATCGGCATCTCGAGTTATCCGGAGCACGGGACGGTCGCTCAAGAACTGGTCGATTCCGCCAGTTCAGCGCTGAGACAGGCGAAGAAATCGGGAAGAGATGCAGAGGCGGTGGCCGGAGTCACCTCATCTCCACCGGGTCGAGGAACCCAGATGAGAAGTAGTCGCCAGTTTCTGGGGGAGGACTCACCACCACCGCGCGGCGACGAGCCGCAGCGCTAGCGCTTCTTTCGCAACGATGGAGCCGCTTGTTTCTTCAGCCACATCCGACAGTACTGATCGAAATGAATCGATAACCACTCATCATCTTCATCGAGTCGCCGGGTCAGTAATCCGCGGGTCGTATCCTGTTGCAGGGTGCGAATCAGCACCGCATCCACCTGAACCAGCCACCGTTCCATCTGTGGCAGATCTCGTCCGCTGAGCACCGCATCGTGAGCCTTGAAGCGAGCGGCGCCATAGACCGTGTTTCGCGAATCCATCGTCGGTCTCAATCGGCCTGCGGAGGCGTGGACGACGACGCTGCCATACTCGTATTCACAGAGCACGTCACCCGAGACCTTCCATTCATCGGCGAGGACAGCCACCGCAGTACGCGGCATCCGGGTCGACCAGCCACTGCCGATCTTGCGCCACTGGATCTCGGGGCCGGTGATGGTGGCGGGGTAGCCGTAAGCCAGGAGCATTGCGAGCACCGCGCTGATCAGTACCGCAGCCCTCACCCGGACCTTGCGCATCGTTTCGGGCCAACGCAGGCAATAGGGGCTGATCCACACCCCCAGCACCAGCGAGGAGAGGAGTGCGGCGAGGGCGAAGTGGCGCTGTTGCAGGAGCGCCATGGCGATCGCCACCACCGTTGCCAGTCGTGCGGCTCGCGGAACCTGTCCCTCGAGCGCACCGAACCGCTGGCGAATCACCGCAGTCAGAGCCAGGCCCAGCAGCGGCATGCCGATCCAGAAGCTGGGAGTGGCTCTGAATCGGCTTCCTCCGATGGAGTGAGCCAGTGGACTGACCCATTCCAGCACTTGCCCGGTGAACACCGGATCGAGACCGAGTTGAAAGGGGAACAGAAACAGATCGATTCCATGAGGTTGGAAGAAGGTCGCACCGATCGAACTCGAAAGGATGGCCATCCGTTGGACCCAGGTGGCTCGATGGCCGTCAGGCCAGATCAGAAGATCGAAGATGAGAAATGCGATGCCAAGGATGAAAGAGGAGTGAATGTTGGCCCACAGCACCATCAGCGGAACGGCAAGCCACAACCTACGGGGACGTTCGCGGCCGATCAGGGTGATCCAGTACAGTGCTAGCACACTGCACAGCCCCAGAAGGTGCGGGCGCAGCATCAGTCGTCTTCCGGCGACCAGCCACAGCGGCACCAGCAACAGGATTCGCGCGACCGCAGGGATCCCGAGCAGTCTCGCGATCTTCTCCTGCAACCAGCCGAGGAGCGCCGCCAGCGCCACTGCCAGGGTGACCAGGCCATGAGCGCCTCCCAGCGAATGGACGGTCGAGAAGATCAGCGCCGCCAACCACTCATGGGCGATCCAGCGACCCCCATGTCCGTTGGCGGAGAAGGGATCGGTGATGGGGATTTTGCCCTGTTCGCTGATCCAGTCGCCGATCGCCAGATGCATCGGTAGGTCATTGTTGGCGAGCGGATGGAGGGCGATCACTGCGGGCAGGACCAGCGCCAGCAAGGTCACCCAACGCTCTGCTGGGGCGCTGTTGGAACTGGAGGCGGGTCTGTTGAGGTTCACGGGTCCACTCCCTCGGCCGCTGATTCCGGGCCTGTTCCTGCCACTTTATAGCCGATGGTCGCCACCATCGGGCATGGTAGTCGAGGAAGATGAAATGTTGGAGGATCTCTGGCATGATCGGGTAACTGGACGCAGCAGTGCGTCGATCAGCCATTCGAGGAAGGTGCCATGATTCAATCGATTCCAGTTCCTCAAGGAAAACGAATCGCCAGCATCGATGTGCTGCGTGGTTTCGCCTTGCTCGGCATCCTGGTGATGAACATCCAGGCGTTTGCGATGCCTTTCTGCGCCTACATGAATCCGACCTCCTTCGGTGAGCAGGAGGGGATCAATCGCTGGGTTTGGGGATTCGGTCACATCTTCTTTGACATGAAGTTCATGGGGCTCTTCTCGATGCTGTTTGGAGCCGGTGTGATGTTGTTTGCTGATCGTGCGGAAGCGCGTGGCGCGTCGTTGTCGCAGGTACGCTGGCTGCACTGCAATCGAAACTTCTGGCTGGTGATGTTCGGGCTGCTCCATGCGCATCTTCTGTGGAGTGGTGATATCCTGTTCGCCTACGGAGTCTGCGCGTTTCCCGTCTACCTCTTTCGCCATCGTTCGGCTCGAACGCTGCTGATCTGTGGAATGCTCTTCCTGCTGCTCGGTTCAGGATTGTCGATGATGTTTGGTCTCTCCTTCGATCAGTGGCCCGAGCAGGGTCAGGCGGAACTGGCTCAGTTCTGGCGACCGGCTCCGGCCGCACTCGACGAGGAGATTGCCCGGACTTCGGCAGGATTTGCCTCGGGATTTGCCAGCAACAGTGAAGATTCTCTATTCGTCGAGACCTTCATCTTCGCGACCAACATCTTCTGGCGAGTGATGGGGATGATGCTGCTGGGGATGGCCTTCTATCGCTCGAAGATCCTCAGCGGCGAGCGGTCCGCTGGTTTCTATCGCCGCTTGCTGGTGGTGGGAGCGGTGATCGGTCTGCTGCTGATCGGCAACGGCATGAGGGAAAACTACGCCCACGACCATGCCATCGGGTACAGCTTTTACCTCGGTGTTCAGTGGAACTACTGGGGCAGCGTGGCGCTGTCGATGGCCTACATCGGCCTGGTGGTGGGTGCGGTGCGTAGCGGTGCCATGCCGACGCTGCAGCGACATCTCGGAGCGGTCGGCCAGATGGCGTTCACCCACTACATCCTGCACACCGTCATCGGAGTGGTGGTGTTCCGGGTGCTGGGATACTTCGGCAGTGTCGAACGGTGGCAGCAACTGGTGCTGGTGATCGCCATCTGGAGCTTCCAGCTGTGGCTGTCGCCGCTGTGGCTGGCACGCTATCGCTTCGGTCCGCTCGAATGGCTGTGGCGCAGTCTCACCTACAGGAAGATGCAACCGATGGCTCGTGGATAGTTGTGTATTTGCAGGTCAGTGACGAGGTCGCTGTTTGCGCCGAAGTCATGAGAAAAATCTGAGATTGACGCACTTTTCTTCGGACCTATCATGGGTGGCACGGGTATCGGTACAGCCGTTTTCTCTGGAGGTAGTTATGCTTCGCAACATCGGTGCTGTCATCGCTGGCATGGTCGTGGGCATGGCGCTCAACATGGCGATCATCATGGCCAACCTGATTTTTTTCCCGATGCCCGAAGGTTTGTCGATGCAGGACCAGGAGGGCTTCAGTGCGTGGGCCGCTACCTTGCCAGACTCCGCCTTCATCCTGCCGATGATGGCGCATCTTGCCCAGGCCTTTGGAGGCGGCTGGCTGGCGGCTCGACTCGGTGCGTCGAATCCAATGGTGCTGGCGATGATCGTCGGTGTCTTGTCGCTGGTGGGGGGCATCATGAATGCCTTATCGATGGAGATCCCGACCTGGATGTGGCTCGAGATGCCATTCTATCTGGTGTTGGCGTGGGCCGCCGGCAACATCGAGGTGAAGCGCCGCACGGCGCTCGCCCGATAGCGCGCGGTCCTGATCTTGATCCGATGATCATCGGTACCCATCGCTGGTAGTGGATGGGCTGAATCAGCCGCTACGGCAGTGCCCGGGTGGTGCGACCGCACCGAAATTCACTCCGCACCGGGAATCACTCCGCACCGTCATTCTCCACCATGGCGCCCGACTCACCGCCGACCGGCAAAGGGTGAGGGAATTTACAGGTCACCATCTGGGTCGCTTGCTGTCGATTGGAGATCCGATGATCGAGGATCTCGAAGGAGCCGGAGATGTAGCGTGAAAACTCGCGAAAGGTCCATTCTCGCTGGTGAGCCGAGTTTCGAGGGGGGCCCCAGTAGCGCCGTTTCCATGGGCGATACAGCAGACTTCGATCGGGTGTCGAGAAGATCAATCGCTGGAACTGGGTCTGCTGGAGAAATCGGATCAGTTGATCTGGATCGACCAGATGCTCGATGACATCGGCGCAGATGACCAGGTCGACCGGCTGTGAGACGGGCTGGTTCAGATCACACGGCTCCCACCTTCGCTGCGGGTATCGCTGCTGAAGCGCAGCAATATTGCACTCCAACTCCAGTCCGATGGTGTCGAACTCTCCCAGGTAGTGGGCCAACTTGTAGCCGGAGCCACAGCCGATATCGAGCACGCTGTTGAAGTGGTTCTCGATCATCGTCTGGTGGGCGTGGAGATAGACCTCTCGTTGCCATTCATCGGCGAGTTCCATGTCGTCGTGGTGGTGGTAGGCGCTGCGGGATCGATAGGGCCAGCGGATTCCGTACTGATTCATCAACCGTGTGTCCTGTTCGATTTCGCCTCGATCGATTTACAGAGGTCGGTGAGACCCTATGGGACTGCTGAATGGACGCAGACCCCGCCCAGGATCCTCGCTGGAGAGCACGACCCTTGCAAGGAAGGAGGCTGTTTCCGGTCAATAAAATCTTCGGTCCGGCTACCGCACAGATCCGGATCAAAGGGGTAGAGGACGAGTTTCTGGGAGTGTTCCTGGGCAGTTCCTCAAGGTGAATCAGCAACCCAGAGGTTGCAAGAGAGGAACGAACCATGAACAAGCGCGAGATTGAGAATATCTCTGATGCAGAACTCGATGGTGTTGCTGGTGGAAACAAATTGAGTCGGCATGATCGGAAGAAGCTTGCGATGGCCAAGCCCAATTCTGGAAGTATTCCGACACCGGATCCGGTGCCGAAGCCGAAACCGAAGGGCAAGTAGACCCGTTCGACGACATCGATGTCACGGGTTCATCACGCGGCCTGGATCTCCGACCAGCGGTCAGGGATTCAGGCCGTGTGTATTTAATGCCGGTGGATCTACTGCGACCGTGGGTTGGCGCAGGATCCGCCAATCCCGCCGGATTTCGTGGATTTGGCATGTGGCACAGAAAATGTGTCCGATCGGTATCGGCAGCCGGATCCTACTTCAGCGGGCGGTTCCGGGAGTGTTCCTGGCGCTTCGTTGGAGAAGGACTCGCAACAGCAGGTTGCGTCAAGAAGGAGTGACCATGACTCATCAAGATTTCGAGAAGATCACCGATGCGCAGATGGAAGATGTCGCCGGCGGCGGTGGCAAGGCACCCACTGCCGCGGAAGCCAAGGAACTCGCGCTGGGCAAGCCGAATGCGGGTAGCGACCCCGTCGTCACCCCTGCTCCGCCGAGCAAGAAGCCCAAGCCCAAGCCCACGAAGTGATCCAGTAGTCACTTCCAGGTCGTCGCTTCCAAGTCGTTGCTTCGCAGTGGCAAGGTGGTTTAGTTGCACGGCCTGGATCTCTGACCTTCGGTCAGGGGTCCAGGCCGTGTCCTTGCTTGCACTCTCACCAGCGACGACTGCTTTGAATCGACATGGCGAGGGCTCCGTTGCTGGGGGACCTCATCAGTACTCGAGCCTCATCAGGACTTCGAAATCCTCAGTGGCCGCAATGAATCGAATAATACGACTTCATCGGTGGAATACGGAAACAGCGTCCGGTCGTCAGACCGAACGCTGCATGAGTTTCGAAATGGTGGGCGATACTGGACTCGAACCAGTGGCCCCTACCCTGTCAAGGTAGTGCTCTAGCCAACTGAGCTAATCGCCCGTTTTCGAGGTGTCCTCGAACGGGGCAGTGTAGCGATCCCTGCGAATCGTGCAAGTTGGCTTGGCGCTAGAAACTACCCATCCACGGTGCCAGTTGATCGAGCATCTCGCCGCAGCGAGTCTGGAAACTGATCCCAGCCCGGGTCATGACACTCCACAGCGCCGAATCCGTCGGTGCGTGGGTGATCAGCAACGCCGCCAGGCTGGGTAGGGCAAAGAGCCCGCTCCACAGCACGACGGTGGCCGGTTGCAGGGTCGTTCCATTCTCGAAGGAGGGGTGTTCGACCTGCTCCTGAGTCGATTCTTCCCCATCCGAGGGATCGAAAGAGGCTCCTGCGATGGTCACCTCATCGAGGAATCCGAGCGATGTCTCGACTCCCAGTTGTGGTTGGAACTCCAGCGGCAGCTCGGGGGCATCGGTGATCGAATCGGTGGTCTCGACCTCTACGTCGCGGACGGGAGCCATCGTGATGATCTCTCCATCGCTACTGCATGGCTCTCCGGCGGCTTGCAGTGCTGCCACCGAGGGAGCGGAGACAGCACCCTCTTGTGGGGCTGTGATGATAGGAGAGGGAGTCGAATCCTCTGCGGTGCTGAATAAATCATCACTGGTCTCGAACAGTTCAAATGGATCGGTGGGGGTCTCGGCACCGCCAAAGAGCGTGGCCGGGGTTTCACTCGGTGCAGCGGTCGGCATCGCTGTGTGAATCTTCGGCAGCGTCACTTCACCGTCGGGCGAGAGCACCATCTTGGTCTGGCAGCGAGGGCAACCGACCTTGCTGCGAGTGGCGACCGGTTCGACGCTGAGTGTGCCGGAACAGGCCAAGCACTCGAAACGCCACCTCGGAGAGGTGGACTCCGGTGATCCCGAATCGTCGGAGGAGAACTCCGCGGAAGGGAACTGCGGTGCTGAGAAATTCTGAGTGGTGAAATCGTCGGACGGAGCGACCGATTCGAATGGGGGCTCCGGTTCGGTCGAGAAATCGTCGACCTCGTCACTGACGAGGTGCAACTTGGTCTCCCCGGTGGGAGTCTTACGCTGGCGCTTCTGGGCGATCGTCTCGCTCGAGTAGAGATCGAGATCCCGAGCGCCAAATCCGGGGGTAGCATTGCTCGTCGTCTGGGTGGAGGCGGGCTCGTCGAGTAGCGACAGGCCACTGGTGGCCGGAGACTCTTCGGTCGCTCCCGCACAGCGGGGGCAATGCACGCCTCCCTCATCGGGGCCGTGATTCTTGTCAGTGATCGATCCGCAATCGTCGCAGTACAACATTTTAATTTCCTTCGGTTCAGGCGACCGGGGCCAGGACAAAGAAGATGGCGATGGCACAGAGCCCCGAGTTGGCGATGAGGGGGAGACCGGCCAGTGACCGTGTCTCCTGGTTCACCACCAGGATCGTCGCCGCACAGATACCCAGCAGCCCCTGGATGATGGCCACCGAAGTGACGATTCCCGGCAATACCGGGCCAGATCCTGCGGAGAAGTGGATCGCCAGCGCCAGACAGACGCTGACCACGATGGCGCAACCGAGGGACACTGCCTGGAGGAACTCACCCCGCTGGACCTGCAAGTGACCAGTCGGCATCAGTCCGATGCTGACCAGCACCAGGCTGACGATCGCCAGCACGGTGTCGAAGGGGGATCCACTGAGCAGTACTGATGAGATGGCCTCGGGGAGATGTGGAAACGCTTCCAGCACCTGACGAGGTCCGTCGAGGGCGATGAAAGAGAATCCTGCGATGCCGCAAAGAACCAGCATCAACTTCCAGGGGGTCATGGCATACCTTCCGTATCTGGTGAAATCGTGGGAGACACTCATCCGGCGAGCAGGAATCTCCCGAAGAAGAGTACGATGCTCCTCCGGCAGCCGTCGAATCGCCTCTTGGGGTGGATCTGTGGCTATTTGGGCTTCATTGTGAGTGCCAGAGGATGGTACCCTTTGCGTTGCTAGCAGCGGATCCGGATGTTTCTGCTGGCTGGCGCACGTGAGCCGCAGATGTGGAAGAGTGAGAGAGGAGACCGACTTGGGGATGCCGGGGCGTTATCAGCCTAGAGGAGAACTGGCCCGTAACTGGGGGCAACCCGATCGGAATCGACTGGAATCGATGCAGATGGCGCTACTGCGCAAGCACTTGCGCCAGAAGATCATGCCGTTCCATCCGCACTACCGCAAAATGTTGGCGGACGTCGACATCGACTCCCTGCAGTCCTACGACGACATGAAACTGATCCCCTTTTCATCCAAGAGCGACATTGCACCGACTGCAGATGCTCCGGATCGTCCCAAGAACTTTGTCCTGCAGCCCGATCAAGATTCGATTCGTAAGGTGCTCTCGCCGATGCAAAAAGCGGCAATGATGTGGACTGCACTGCGCCACGGCAAGGAAGAGGTTCGCAAGCGCCTCGGTACCGAATACCGACCGGTCCAGGCTTTCTTCACCACCGGTCGAACCGCATTGCCGACGTCATTTTTTCTGAGCCGATACGATCTCGACATCTTGCAGGAGTGTGGCAAACGGATGGGCGAGGTGATCGGCATCGCCTCCAAGGAAGATCGCCTGGTCAGCGTCTTTCCATACGCTCCGCACCTGGCCTTCTGGCAGGTGCATGGTGTCGGACTCGCCAACGAGATCTTTACCCTCCACACCGGTGGGGGGCGTGCGATGGGGACCGAGGGGATCTTGCGGGCGCTGGAAAAGATGAGGCCCTCTCACCTGACTGGAATCCCGGGGTATGTCTACCACTTGATCCGCCAGGGAATCGAGGAGGGACGCGATCTCTCCTCCATCGAAGTGGTGTTCCTCGGTGGAGATCGAGTCACCATCGGCTACCGGGAGAAACTGGAATCGATGCTGAGGGAGAATGGATCGAAGAATCCGAAGGTCACCAGCGTGCTCGGATTTACCGAATCGAAGAAGTGCTGGATCGAGTGCTCGGGTGGGCGAGAGACTGGCTTTCATACCTATCCAGATCTCGACCTGTTCGAGGTGGTCGACCCGGAGACAGGCGAGCGGGTGCCGGATGGAACCACCGGGGAACTGGTCTACACTCCCCTCGATGGCCGAGGATCCTTGATCTTGCGCTATCGCACTGGCGACCTGGTCAACGGAGGCATGACACGGGAGCCGTGTCCTGCTTGTGGTCGGACGGTGCCAAGGTTCTCCTCTGATCTGAGCCGAGCATCGAACCAGACCGACATGTCGTTGACCAAGATCAAGGGAACGCTGGTGAATCTCAACATCATCACCGACCTGCTCACCGACTCGGAACGGGTCGACGAGTGGCAAGTGGTACTGAGCAAGAAAAACGATGATCCCCTCGATGTCGATGAGATGGGAATCTCCATCAGTTTACCAGAGGGCAAGAGTGAGGATGGAATCGAGGAGTGGATCGCCAACACCGTGCAACATGCGGCGGAGGTGCGTCCTTCTACTGTCGAGATCATCCCACGCAGTGAGATGCTCGATCGACTCGGAATGGAGACTCAGTTGAAGGAGCAGAGAATCGTCGATCTTCGCCAGCAAGCGGGAGGGTCGCAGTGACGACAGTCTCCGTGGCCCTGGGTGGGGGTGGATCTCGCGGCCTCGCCCACATCGGGGCACTCCAGGTGCTGGAAGAAGCAGGAATCCAGATCGAAGCGGTCTCCGGTATCTCCGCCGGAGCCATCGCCGGAGCTCGGTGGTGTCTCGACCCGAATGCTGCAGTACTGGCCATGCGTGCCATCGAGTTGATGTCCTCGACCGAATTCCGCAACCTTCGTCTCGGTGGCATGATGCTGGCGGCCGCCAGCGATGAAGATAATGGTCCCTTCCAGGCGCTTCGATCGCTGCTGCGACGGGGACTCCATCTGGCGAATCTGGCGAGAAGACCATCGGTGATCGAGGATGGGGTTCTCACCCAACTGGTCGATATCCTGATCGGGGATGGGCAGTTCGAGGATTGTCGGGTGCCGCTGCAGGTGGTGGCTCTCGATCTACTCAGTGCGCGGATGGTGACGCTGCGTTCGGGATCGCTCGCCACGGCAGTGGCGGCATCGAGCGCCATCCCGGGGGTCTTCCCCCCGGTCGAACTCGATGGGCTACTCCTCTGTGACGCGGGTGCTGTCTCCAGTGTCCCGGTGGCGGCGGCGCGAGCGGCCAGCCCCGATTCGGTGGTACTGGCCATCGATCCGTCGCGTCGACTCTTGCCACGGCAAGAGATCGACACCGGCATGGAATCGCTCCAGCGGGTCGCCACCATCTCCCGCAACTGGCTGACGGAGATCGAACTGGAGGAAGCAGATATCGTGGTCCGTCCCAGGGTCGGACAGCGAACCTGGAGCGACATGACCAATCTGTCGAGCATCGTCGAGTCGGGTCGAGATGCGATGACGAAGGCGATGCCAGAACTGCAGGAAGCTCTTTCCACCCATCACTGAAGTTTCAGCCAAGATGGGTGAGAACTCCTTCTTGTGGATCGGTGGTGCTGCTTGCCGCAGCCTCCCACTGGGGCTAGGGTGCCCACTCGGCTAAGTGATGCCGATTCCCGGAGGTCATGAATGCCAGCGAACGACCCGATCGAGACCGGAAACCGCAGCGAAGTCTCCTCCTCTGGTGGCTGGAAGCGTGACCGGCTCCCCTCGTGGCTGCGGATGCCGCTGGCTTCCAGTGCATCCGGGCACTCCACCGCAGGGGCACTCCAGCAACGCTCGCTCCATACCATTTGCGAGGAAGCACGTTGCCCCAACCGCAACCACTGCTGGTCGCGGGGTACCGCCACCTTCCTGGTGCTGGGGGATCGTTGCACTCGCTCCTGCCCCTTCTGCTCGGTGCGAGGGGGACCGGTTTCTCCTCCCGATCCCGACGAACCTCGACGAGTCGCCGAAGCCGCGGTGGAACTGGGACTCCAGCATGTCGTGGTCACCTCGGTCAACCGCGACGACCTTCCCGATCAGGGCAGCGGCCACTTTGTACGCTGTATCGAGCAGTTGCGAGATCGCATCCCCGGCGTCAAGGTCGAGGTGTTAACCCCAGACTTCCGTGGGCGTGAAGCTGACATCGATCGCGTCATCGATGCGCGTCCCGATGTCTTCAATCACAACATCGAAACGGTCCCTTCTCTCTACCTCAAGACGCGTCCAGGGGCGCGTTATCAACGCAGTCTTGATCTGCTTTCGAGAGTGGCCGCTGCCGGAGAACCGGCCGAGGGCCGCCCCCGCATGTGGGCCAAGTCAGGCCTGATGCTGGGCCTCGGTGAATCCCCAGAGGAGGTCCAATCGTTACTCGAGGACCTTTATCGTGCCGGTGTTCGGATCGTGACCATCGGACAGTACCTGCAACCCGATCGCGACAGTTTGCCGGTGGTTGAGTACGTCCATCCCGATCAGTTCGAACAGTGGCGAGAGATCGGCGAGCAGATCGGCTTCTCGATGGTGTTCTCGGGTCCTTTTGTTCGTTCCTCCTACATGGCGGATACCCAGGTGCCGCTGTCATGATGTCTCGATTCATCGCCCTCGAGGGAGCCGACGGGTGTGGCAAGTCGACCCAGGTCGAGCGCCTCGCCGATTGGCTACGAAGCGAGGGAGAGCAGGTGATCACCGTCAGGGAACCCGGTTCAACATCCCTCGGGGAACGGGTTCGGGACATCCTTCTCGATGGTGATGAGCCGTTGTGTGCCGAGGCGGAAGCGTTGCTGTTTCTCTCTTCCCGGGCCCAGTTGCTCGACGAGGTGATCGAGCCGGCGCTGGAAGCGGGGCAGTGGGTGCTCGCCGATCGTTTCCACCTGTCGACGGTGGTCTATCAAGGGCTGGCGGGAGAACTGGGCGAAGCGCGAGCGGCACAACTGTGTCAGGTGGTGCTGGGCGATCGTCGCCCCTCCCTCAACATCGTGCTGGAGATCCACGTGGAGCAACTGTCGCAGCGACTGGCTCTGCGTTCCGGAGCGACTGATCGTTTTGAATCGCGCCCGGGTCTGGCCCAACGAACCGTCGCAGCCTTCGAGAAGGTGGTAGGAATCGAGGGCGATCGAGTGGTTCGTATCGATGGCAGCCTCGACGCCGATCAGGTCGAGGCACGGATCCGCCAGGAGGTGGTCGATGTCCTTCGATGAGGTGCTCGGTCACGATACGATCCGTCAGTGCATGTCGCGCGTGTTCGGCCGTGACCGGATCTCCCATGCCTATCTGCTGGCGGGACCGGAGGGGATCGGCAAGAGTTTGCTGGCCCAGCAACTGGCGAAAACCCTGCTCTGTAACCGCTCACCCGTCGGCAGTGGAGCGCAACAGCAGATGAACCCCTGTGGTGAGTGTGGCAGTTGCCTGGCGCTGGCCAGCGGCAATCACGGCGCCTTGCAGATTCTCGCCTCGGTCGAGAGTCGAGGCATCGAGGTGGCGACACTGCGCGAGATGATGCGATCATTGTCGCTTCGTAGCGGCGATCGAAGGGTGGTGGTGATCGACCCCGCCGAGCGGCTCGCCGAGCCGGCCGCCAATGCACTGCTCAAGATCCTCGAGGAACCCCCGGCCGGGGTGGTGTTCCTGCTGATTTCCCACCGACCCGCCCAATTGCTGTCGACCATCATCTCCCGTTGCCAGCGAGTGACCATGGGGCCGCTGACACTGGAGCCGTTCCTCGAGGTGTTAGCGACGGTGCCGATCGATGAGAGCAGCGGGCGCTGGCTCTTCGGAGCGGTCGGCGGCAGGCCAGGGGCGGCGATCCGCCTGCAGCAGGCGCTGGAGCGTTGTGGCGGGGAGGAGGCACTCGCCCAGATCCTTCACTCTCCGGTGCGAGATCCTCGAGATCTGGTGGCGGTGGCGGGGGATGCGGGGGGCCAGACCGATCGGGAGATGGCGCTGGCGACGATTCGTGTCCTGACCGATGCGATCTGGGCCTACCGACCCGCCGTCGGTCCGGGGCGCTGGCAAGCGGCGGAAAAGGCCACGCTCCTCTCCCACATCGCTCGACATGTCGAGCGCTCCGGCTCGGTGGATCTGTGCCTGGAAGCGACGGCGATGGTCTTATCGGCCACCGACCTGGGGCAATTAAGAAGGCGCTTACCCCGCTCGCTTGGGGTGGCCTGAGCTCACGACCCCTACCACTGGTGACTGTCCAGGAGTTATGCGATGGAATCTTCGAATCCGGCTCCGATACGCTTGCTGGAATGCTGCCATCTCCTACCATTCGCCCATCGAGGTCCGGAGGGAAACCGCTCGCCGCGCGGGGAACCCGGACTAGGAGGCGGTCGCATGCAGGACCATAAACCTGAACAACGGTTCGAGACGCTGATGCAGGAGTGTCACGAGTATCCTCGTGAGGCTTATGCATTCCTATTCGATGCGCTCGATCACTCGGTTCGCCATGTTCATGGTATCGAGAACTACGAACCGATCCTGACCGATGACCGTCATCATGTCGGCGCCCAGCAACTACTGGAATCGGTTCGTCGTTATGCCATCCTGGAGTACGGCTGCCTGACCAGTTGTGTCTTCGCCTCCTGGGGGATCCACGATACCGAGGATATCGGCAAGATGGTCTACCAGTTGATCGACTACCAATTGCTCGGGAAACGTGATTCCGATCGCCTCGATGATTTCGTCGGAGGATTTGGGGGGATGAGCTTCGAGCAAGTCTTTGCCATCGAGCCACAACTCGAATATTGCCAGGAGAAGGACCAGTGGACCGCATCTTACCGAAGCGCTTCCTGAGACCGTTAATGTTCGTTTTGGTCGCTCTGGCGACCATCGCTATGCTGTTGTGGCTTCGCTCCATCTTTGCCCCATTACTGGCGGGCCTCTTCATCGCCTACATCCTCGATCCGCTGGCGGATGGTCTGGAGAAGCGCGGGCTGAGTCGGCTGCCGGCAGTGGTGCTGATCTTCCTCCTCTCCTCGATGGTGCTGATCGGGGCACTGCTGGCGGGCACCGTGGCGGTCGCCCGTGGCGGAGCCACCCTCGCCAGTCGGCTGGTGGGGGATACCCCGATCTCGCAGCCACTGGCAGAGCAGAACCCGCAAGCACTGCAGGACTCCTCGGGACAGTGGTACATCGATCGCGACGGGGACGGCGAGTTTGACCCGGGCTGGATGCGAGAGGCGCAAGATTACCTCGATCGTGATTTTCCAGGAGTGGCGGTCGGATTTCAGCGCTGGAAGGACCGCATCGCTGAGCGATACGGTGCCGATGAAGATCTCGATCCAGAGGAGGCGCTCGCCAGAAGAGTTGAATCTGGACTCGATGCTACCGCAGGTCGAGTGATCGAGGCCTGGTTCGGCTCTGGTGAGGAAGTGGGCCCAACGCAGAGTCGCGAGGGTGCTGAACTGGCGGACGCCATCGAACGGATCGGCTCGGGCACCCGCGTCTCGGATGATGCCGTGGGGCCGTTCCAGCGGTTACTGGAACTGGGCAGTTGGCTACTTCTGCTGCCGGTCTACGTATTCTTCTTCCTCATCGAGATCGATCCGATGGTCGCACGTGTACGCCAGTGGATTCCAGCCAACGCTCGTGGCCAGACGGAAAAGATCGCTCTCGAGATCCACCAGATTCTCTCGGCGTTTTTTCGCGGTCGATTGCTGGTCTGTGTCGTCAAGGGGGTGCTGACCGGTATCGGCTTGCAACTGACCGGTGTTCCCTATGGATTCCTGGTCGGCTTCGCCGCCGGGTTCCTCTCCCTCTTGCCCTACATCGGAGTGTGGCTGGCGGCGATTCCGGCACTCGGGATGTGCTGGTTCGAACACCATGAGATGTGGATGCTGCTGGCGACGGCAGGAGTCTTCATCGCGATGGAGGCGATCGAGGGTGTCGTGCTGATTCCTCGATTGCTCGGGGATGAGGTCGGCCTCCATCCAGTCACCGTCATCGTGACCTTCCTCATCTTCAGCCACTGGTTCGGTATCATCGGAATGCTGCTGTCTGTACCGCTGGCGGCGATCTTCAAGACGTTGGTACGGGAGTTCGTGGTGCCGGTGCTGAAAGACGATGGCGGCAGTGGTTCGCCTCCCCCGGCGGATTCTCCGCAGATTCCATCCTCCTCGTGAAACCACTGCGCGTCGTCGACCTGGCCGCTCCTTTGAGGAGCGGTGGTGGCTGCGAGGGGTTGATTGCGAGTTTTCCCGATCGCTGGGGTGGGGTCAGTGAGACCCCTTTCGATTCTCTCAATCTGGGATTCTCGACCGGGGACGATCCCGCTGCGGTGCGCGAAAATCGCCGCAGATTTGCGGAGGCGGTCTCCATTTCACTCGAGCATATGGTGGTGGCGGGACAGTGCCACGGTACCGAGGTGGCCGAGGTCGGTTTGCAGCATCGGGGGGAGGGGGCGCTGGCCCCATCGACTCGTCTTGCCCGGAGAGACGTGGTGGTGCTGACCGAGCCGGGAGTATTCGCCCTTTCTCTGACGGCGGACTGCCCGCTGGTGGCCATCGCTGACCCCCTCACCCGCCGTGCCGGGGTTGCCCATTGCGGCTGGCGTGGCACCGCAGCGGGGGCGCTATTGCGGCTGCTGGATGTGCTGGAACCGGGTCCGGAGGCGCTGGCGATCCTCTCTCCGGCGATATCCGGCGAAAAATATCCGGTCGGTCCCGAGGTCCATCAGGCGTTGGCTGGATTGCCTGGGGCCGCTGGTGCGGTCCGAGAGGAGGGCATCGACCTGCGAACGGTGCTTCGAGAGCAACTGCTGCGGGGGGGATTCGAGTCTGACCGGATCGCCCTGGATGTGCGCTGTAGCGCTTCGGATGGCGATCTGTTCAGTTATCGTCGTGATCAGGGGAGCACCGGTCGGGGCGGATTGCTGATCGGATGGAAATTTTGACTTCTTGGTGAGGTTGCTTTCCTGAACCCGGTTGCCCCTCTAAAATCTGATACTCAGGATCTGCGATCGGTCCCCGAGGAGACCTCCATGGGGGGGCATGGCACCTGATGTTCCCGCAGCATTTGGTGCCGGCAGGGGAAAACCGTTGGTTTTTCAGTTCCGGTTCAGGGCGAAAGGCAGTTTCTTGAGAGATCCCATAGTGGACTCGAGTCCGGCACGGTCGGAAAGTGTTTCAGAATCAGATGTGACAGGGATGGCACCCTTTCGCCAGGCACGGTTGGAACTCGAAGATGGTACCGTTTTCGACGGCCAGGCATTCGGTGCGAATCGTTCCGTTTCCGGTGAGGTGGTCTTTGCCACCGGCATGGTCGGGTATCCCGAGTCACTCACCGATCCGTCTTATCGTGGTCAGTTGATGGCGCTCACCTATCCGTTGGTTGGAAACTATGGTGTTCCTGCCAAGCCGGAAGGGGATCCCCTCTGCCATGGATTTGAATCATCCCGTATCCAGGCGCAAGCGCTGGTGATCCAGAGTTTGTCGAGTGACTACAGTCACTGGAAAGCCACTCGCTCCCTCGACCAGTGGCTCATCGAAGAAGGAGTTCCCGGTATCACCGGGATCGACGTCCGTGCCTTGACGCGGATTCTTCGCAACGCAGGAACCCTCAAAGGACGACTGCTGATCGAGGGAAGTGTCGACCGCGAAGAGGTGTTGAATGCACCGTATCAGGATCCGGGTCAGCGCAATGTCGTGGCCGAGGTCAGTTGCGATCAACCGATCCTCCACCGCTGCGGTGTCGAAGGAGCGTTGCGAGTCATCTTGGTCGACTGTGGAGCCAAGACCAGTATCACTCGAAGTCTTTTAAAACGTGGTGCGGATGTCTTGCAGGTTCCATGGGATCACGACTTTGTTGCCGAAGAGGGGGACGCGGTTCTTCTCTCCAACGGTCCCGGAGATCCGAAGATGGCCCGTCAGACCATCGATCATGTACGGCGCGCATTGAACGGAGATCGACCCTTGATGGGGATTTGTCTCGGTAATCAACTGCTGGCACTGGCGGCAGGCTTCGATACTTACAAACTCGACTTTGGGCACCGAAGTCAGAACCAACCTTGTGTCGAAGTGGGAACCTCGCGCTGCTGGGTGACCAGCCAGAATCACGGCTACGCCGTCGATGGCCGGCGGATCCCCGCTGGCTGGGCAGAGTGGTTCACCAACGCCAACGACGGTTCCAACGAGGGCATCCGTCACCTCGAGAAACCTTTCTTCTCGGTCCAGTTTCATCCGGAAGCCAATCCCGGACCTCACGATGCCGCGGAACTGTTTGACCGCCTGCTGGAGGTGGCCCGATGAGTCAGCCAAATCCTGCTCACAACCGTGTCGGTTCCGGGTCTACTTCGAGCCGAGACGTCATTCGACCAGACAAGGTCCTGATCCTCGGAAGTGGTGCCCTCAAGATCGGTGAAGCTGGGGAGTTCGATTACTCCGGATCGCAGGCGATCAAGGCGCTTCGCGAGGAGGGGATTCGTACCATTCTGGTCAATCCCAACATCGCCACCATCCAGACCAGTGCCGATCTGGCCGACGAGGTTTACTTTCTCCCGGTCAACTCACACTTTGTCGAGCGAGTCATCGAGCGTGAGAAACCCGATGGAATATTACTCTCCTTCGGTGGGCAGACTGCGCTCAACTGCGGCATCGAGTTGGATCGTCTGGGAATTCTCGAGAAGCATGGCGTCAAGGTACTGGGGACTCCACTCGAAACGATTCTGACCACTGAAGACCGCCACCTGTTTGCCGAGGTGTTGCGTTCGATCGAACTCGATACGCCTCGAAGTCGAGCCTGTGAGGACCTGGTTACTTCGCTGGCTGCTGCCGAGGAGATCTCCTATCCAGTGATGGTACGTGCTGCATTTTCACTGGGAGGCAAGGGTTCCGGCATCGCGAGAAATGTCGAAGAGTTGACCGAGATGGCCAACAATGCCTTCGCCAACGCTCGACAGATCCTGGTCGAGGAGTACCTGGAAGGTTGGAAAGAGATCGAGTACGAGGTGGTCCGCGATGCTCAGGATAACTGCATCACGGTCTGCAACATGGAGAACATCGATGCATTGGGGATCCACACCGGCGAGAGCATCGTGGTGGCTCCTTCCCAGACTCTCAGTGATCACGACTACCATCGCCTTCGATCGATCTCGATCGAGTTGATTCGCCACCTGGGAGTGGTCGGGGAATGTAACGTGCAGTTTGCACTACACCCTCAGAGTGACGAGTACCGGATCATCGAGGTCAATGCGCGCCTTTCCCGGTCGTCCGCACTGGCTTCGAAGGCGACCGGCTACCCACTCGCTTTTGTCGCGGCAAAACTGGCACTGGGATACTGTCTCATCGATGTTCCCAACTCCATCACCAAGGTCACCTCGTCCTGCTTCGAGCCGGCTCTCGACTACTGCGTCATCAAGATGCCGCGGTGGGACCTGAAGAAGTTCCGTCGTGTCTCGACCAGTCTCGGAAGCGAAATGAAGAGCGTCGGGGAGGTGATGTCGATCGGCCGCAAGTTCGAGGAAGCTTTGCAGAAGGCTTGTCGAATGCTGGGTGTCGGAGCTCATGGACTGGTTTCAGCAAAAAATCATTTCAAAGAGGACGATCTTCACCAGTTGCTCGAAGTGCCCACGGAGGAGCGAATTTTCGCCATCGGTGAGGCGTTCAAGCGTGGTTGGAGTGTGGAAAAGGTTCACGAGCTGACCAAGATTACTCCGTGGTTCCTGCAACGAGTGCGCGAGGTGGCAAAGTGTCAGAAGCAGATCGAGAACTACTCGTTGGAGAAACTTCCTCCACCGTTGTTTCGTTGTGCCAAGGAACTGGGATTCAGTGATAATCAGGTCGCTCGTTCTGTCGATCGACCCGATCCGATTCCGTCCGGTTATCAAGCCGCACTCGATGTGCGAGATCGGCGTGAGGAACTGGGAATCCGTCCGGTGGTGAAGCAGATCGATACACTGGCAGCAGAGTATCCAGCGCAGACCAATTTCCTCTACATGACCTACAACGGATCTACCCACGATGTCGTACCGAAGGACCCCGCTCCCTTTGTGGTGCTGGGTGGGGGTGCCTACCGGATCGGCTCTTCGGTCGAGTTCGACTGGTGCGCCGTCAACGCAGTGGATGCGCTGGCTCGCGCCGGCCACCGCACGGTCATGATCAACTTTAATCCCGAGACCGTCTCTACCGATTACGACTCCTGCGATCGCCTCTACTTCGAGGAGTTGTCGCTCGAGCGAGTCCTCGACATCGTTGAACTGGAGCGATCCCAAGGGGTCGTGATCAGCGTCGGAGGTCAGATTCCCAACCAGTTGGCGGTTCCTCTGGGGAGCCGGGGAGTCAAGATCCTCGGGACCGATGTCGACAGCATCGATCGAGCGGAGAATCGTGAGCGATTCTCGTCATTACTCGACGACCTGGGGATCGACCAGCCCGAGTGGCGCGAGTTGACCAGCATTGAAGATGCCGGTTCCTTTTCGGAACGCTGTGGTTACCCGGTACTGATCCGTCCATCCTATGTACTCAGTGGCGCTGCGATGAGCGTGGCGCACTCCGACGAGGAGATGGAAATCTACCTGAAGGCCGCTGCCGATGTTTCTCGCGAACATCCGGTGGTGGTATCGAAGTTCATCGCCGGTGCCAAGGAGATCGAACTGGACGGAGTGGCCCAGGATGGCAATGTCGTCTGTTATGCCATCAGTGAACATGTCGAGAATGCCGGAGTTCACTCTGGCGATGCCACGATGGTATTCCCGTCGCAACGTCTCTACCTCGAGACGACTCGAAGGATCAAGCGGATCGCCAAGGGGATCGCAGAAGCGCTCTCCATCACAGGTCCCTTCAATATCCAGTTCATCGCTCGTGACAATCACATCAAGGTGATCGAGTGCAATCTGAGAGCGTCTCGCTCCTTCCCGTTCGTCTCGAAGATTCTCAAGGAGAATTTCATCGACTATGCGGTGCGTGCGATGCTGGGACAAAAGGTCGAATCGCCCTCGAAGTCGGCGTTCGAGTTCGACTTTGTTGGTGTCAAGGCGCCTCAGTTCTCCTTCTCCCGGCTCAAGGGTGCGGATCCATTGCTGGGAGTGGAGATGTCTTCGACCGGCGAGGTCGCCTGTCTGGGTGACACTGTCGAGGAAGCCTACCTCAAGGCACTGATATCGGTCGGGTTCAACTTGCCGAAAAAGGGCGTGTTGTTGTCGACCGGCACCATCGAGAGCAAGGCGGCCTTCCTCGACAGTGCACGCAAGATCGAGGAACTGGGATTGCCGATCTATGCCACTCCCAACACTCATCTGTTCCTGGAGCAGAATGGAATCGAGTCGACGATGCTCCATCAGCCTCTCGACTCCCAGTCTCCCAATGTGATCGAGGCTCTTGAAGATGGCAGGATCGACCTGGTCATCAATGTTCCGCGCAGCCTGGAACGCAAGGATCTGACGAGTGGATACCTGATTCGCCGCAAGGTGGTGGACTACGGCATCAGTATGCTGACCAACATCCAGGCGGCGAACTTGCTGGTCGAGGCACTGTGGGAAATCCGCGATCCTCAACAGATGCTGGTCAAGCCCTGGAGTGAGTACAGCTAAACCTTTGAATCTTGGATCCTGGACCGATTTGAGGGGGTCACACTTTTCCTGAGTGGAACCCATTGCTGCGAGTCGGCGTGGGCAGCTCCTCAATCCGGAACTCAATAGAATGAAATGAGAAGATTTGATGAAATCCACCATGACCATCACCGTGTTGATCTGGATCCTCGGAATGAGCGCCATGCTGTTTCTTGGCCGGGTCAGTTTCAGTGCTCCTGTGGCCGATGGAGATCAGTATCTCAACTCCTCCGCTGAGGATGGGCCAGATGAGGCGATCGAGCAGGCGATGGAAGAGATTCACCGGGGAGGCAAAGCGGTTCGCCGTGCACTGCGCAAGAAGCAACTCGATGCCGCTCTCCTTGCGATTTCGGTGGCGCAGAAGGGTGTGGTGGAGGCGAAGAAACTGGTTCCCGCAGCGGCATTGAAACTCGAGGGGGAAGCACAGGCTCGGATGAAGGCGGATTACCGCAAGCGTCTGATCGAGGTGCTGGAAAAGTGGCTGCAGGTCGAGAGACTGTTGATCGATGGCAAGATGGCAGAGGCCGCAACTACCATGAAGGAAATCTCTGAACTGGAGAAGAGTGGCCACAAGGAATACGAAGTCGAGGATTGACCTTCCGCGAGGTCGTCAGGTGTGCTGGAGAACTCGAATCCAGATCTGTCATCAGAAAACCGGGGGAAGGATGCCAGAGCATCCTTCCCCCGGTTTCTTTCGCTGAAGCGATATCGTAGCGGACTACAGGCTCTCACCTTTGGCTTCCTTGGTCGTCTCGGTTACCAGGTCGACGTACTGAGGAATTGTCGAAACCTCGGTGCCGAGGCTGCCGAGCAGTTCAAGAATGGCACCCTGCAACTGGACATCCTCGACGTAGTCGCAGGCGAACTGGCTGCCGCGTTCATCTTCGATCATGCGGCGCAATTTGCTGCGCAATCCGTACCGAGCATCATCCTCGGTGACTCCAGTATCGGATTGTTGTTCGAACCAGCTGTCGAACCCTGGATAGATGATCTTGCCATTGTCATCGCCTGATTCGACAATCCTGGTGACCAGATCCTTGTTCTCCTGGTAGTTCTCATCGATCCACTTCTCGAACGCCTTGTTGTCGGAGAGACGTCCCAGTGCTTCGATCCGCCACAGCGGGAACTCCGTTGGTTCCTTGATGATGTCTGGATCGATTCCACCCTCGACCAGGATCTTGCCTTGCGGATCTCTCTGGGTGTGGATCGATCGTCCACTGGGGAGATAGTAGTGCTGTACGGTGAGGCGCAAGGTGGATTCTCCACCGAGCAGTCGATTGACGCTGTCCGCCATCGGAAGCAAGCGCTGGACGCTGCCCTTGCCGTAGGTTTTGACGCCGATCAACTTGGCGCGCTTGAAATCTTGCAACGCTCCCGAGACGATCTCGGAAGCACTGGCGCTGGAGCTATTGACCAGCACCATCATCGGGTAATCGTCACGCATTCCCTTGGTGGCGAACTTCTCCGAGTCCTCGAAAACACCACTTCCCGACTTCTGTGAAACGATGGGCATCGACGTGTCGTCGACGAACTCATCGACCAGCGAGACTGCAGACTGGAGATAGCCACCAGGATTGCTCCGGAGATCGAAGATCAATCCACGCATCCCCTGACTTTCGAGATCGTCGAGGGCGGCGATCACTTCCTTGACTGCGGTGTCGCCGAACTGTGCCAGGCCGACGTATCCCAGCTTTCCGGGAAGCATCTGGTACAGTACTGAATCGAGTTGAATCGTCTCACGAGTGATCTCGAAATCACGAGCCTCTCTCCAGCCCCTGCGAAACACCTTCAAGGCCACCGAGGTGCCAGGCTTCCCCTTGAGCCCCTTGACGATCTCGTCGAGTGGCTTGCCCTTGGTCGATAAACCGTCGATCTCGATGACCAGATCCTCGCTGATCATTCCCGATCGATAGGCGGGTCCCTTGTAGATGGGGCGGATGATTTTCAGAGTCTCGGTGTTGGGGTCCATCTGGACCTGGGCACCGATGCCTGCGTATTCGCCGGTGATGCCCTCGTAGAATTCCTTGGTGTCCGTCACATCCATGAAGGAGGAGAAGGGGTCGAGGCTTCCGACCATTCCCTTGGCCGCTTCGATCAGTAACTTCTCATCATCGACCAGATCGGGTTCGACGTAGAAGTGGCGGATCCGCCGCATGATCTCATCGAGCAGAGGATGATTGGTGGTACTACCCCTGCTTTTCCGAGCAGTGAGGCGCTCGATCTCCTGATCCTTGCGTAGCAGGAGAGTTTCCAGTTGGAGGATATTCTTCTCTGCCTCGGCGATCTTCTCGCTCTCAGGAGCAGGTTCTGCATCGGACTGTCGTTCCAGCGAGCGCAGAAGACGATCGCGCTCCAGCAGCACCTTGGCCAGGGATCCCTGAGCACTCGGCTCCAGTTCGATGCTTCGAAGTAGGTTCTTCACATCACCGTCGAAGAGTCCCAGTTGTGCCAGGGCGATTGCGGCCCCGGTGCGCGCGTCTGCATCGTCCACTTTCAGCAATGGATGCAGCAGTTCGCGAGCGAGTTTTCGATCTCGGGTCACCTGGTAGAGACACTTACCCACCGCAACCCTGAGCAGGGAATCGCCCTTGGCTTCACTCTCGGCGATGGCTCTCAGTGATCTTTCGGTAGGTTTGTCGCGGAAGTCACTCATCAAGGAGATCGCTGCGGATCGTTCGACCGAGGGGGCATCTCCATTCTCACCGATGGCGATCAGGACATCTCGCACTCCTTCTGCTTCTCCCAGAGACAGCAGCGCCTTCGATGCCATCAGTCGAACCGAACGATTTTCGTGGGTCAGCAATTGCTGGACGCCACCGATGGAATCGTCGCCGAGACGTTCGAGCCGCACTGCGCCTTGCCAGACTTCAGCGAGGGGGCCACCGATGTATCGGTCGACGATCTTGTCGATCGCATCATCCGTGGGGGGAGGTACGGCAGCATTCGTGGGTATCCAGCTGCCGATGAGCAGCACCATGAGAATGGCCAGGGAAGGAACTCGAGAAGCAGCCGACATGGTCCCCCTTCCAGGGTGACAGAAATCCGTGATCCCTCCCGGGGGAGGTCAGCGACGCGGTTTCGCTGCGGATCTCAGGACGAAGGAGTATACCTGCCCGTCCGAATTAGGGCCAGAGAGACGATCTCACCGCTGATCTGGACCAGATCTGATCATTACACTCCGGCGGTATCGACAAAACGCAGGGGAGTCTCATGGCGTTCCGCTTACTTTCTGGGGATCTGTTCGGGATCGAGGGGCGGGAGGTGGAGGTCGAGGTCGACCTGATCCCAGCGCTCTCCTCCTTTGTCATCAGTGGTTTACCCGGCAAGGGGATTCGCGAGGCGAGGGAGCGGATCCGCTCGGCGCTGGAAAACTCCGGCTTTCGCTATCCAGATCGACATCGAATCGTCATCAACTTGGCTCCTGCATCCTGGAACAAGGACGGAGCCACCTTCGATCTCCCCATCGCCATCTCGATCCTCGCCGCAAGTGGCCAAATCGAGCCGGAGTTCCTTGCTGGGTGGGCGGTGCTGGGAGAATTGGCTCTCGATGGTCGAGTCCGATCGGTGGCGGGCTGCCTGGGAATCATCGCCAGGTTACGCCGGTCCACGGCACGATCGGTGATGGTTCCTGCGTCCAATCACTCGCTGGCGAGTTCCGTGGAAGGGATCGAAGTGGTGGGAGTATCGACCTTGCAGCAGGCGCTCGAGGTGCTCCGCGGTGCACGTACCGATCCACCTGCAGCGAATCCCGGCGAAGCGATCGATCCCGATGAGACCTTTCAAGATCTTGCCGATGTGCGGGGGCATGCGCAGGCGCGACGGGTGCTGGAGATTGCCGCCACAGGCGAGCACTCGCTTCTGATGGTCGGGCCCCCCGGTTCGGGAAAGAGCTTTCTCGCCCGACGATTGCCAGGACTGCTACCACCGCTCGATCGCAACCAACAGGTCGAGGTGACTCAGATTCACGAAGTTTGTGGGGATGTCGGGCGCCAACAACTGGTGGCGAGTCGACCCTTCCGTGCACCTCATCATAGTGTCAGTTGGGCGGGACTGATCGGTGGCGGCTCACCACCGGTTCCAGGAGAAGTGACGCGGGCCCATCATGGGGTTCTCTTCCTCGATGAGTTTCCCGAACTGGCGCGGCGATCACTGGAGGCGTTGAGGGAGCCGCTGGAAGAGGGGGCCGTAACCATCTCTCGCTCGGGGTGGAGCCGCAAGTTCCCCTCTCGATTCCTGTTGATTGCGGCGATGAATCCGTGTCCCTGTGGCCATGCAATGGCTCGTGGAGCGCAGCGATGTCGATGTTCCAACGCGACTCTGGCCCACTATCGTGCGCGGATCTCGGGACCGATTCTCGATCGTGTCGATCTTCACATCCAGATCGAGCCGATCTCTGGTCGGCAACTACTCGATCCACCAGATGGTTCGCTCGAATCGAGTTCAGTGGTGCGTGCTCGAATCGAGCAGACCCGGCTGAGAGCCCGGGATCGAGGTCAGCAGGGACCCAATAGAGACCTGGAATGGTCCGATCATCGACGCTGGGCACCGCTCTCCGGGGAAGCACGTCAACTGTTGCTGGATGGGCAGCAACAAGGTGACATTTCGACCCGGGGTCTGACTCGGTGGCTCCGATTGGCCAGAACCATAGCGGATATGAGGTCGGGGGAGCAGATCGAAAGCGTCGATCTACTCGAGGCTCTGACGCTGAGGACCCCATCTTCGTCGCTGGTCTCGTTGGCGTAGGGGCGTTGAAATCGCTATCCTGTCGAGCGGGAGACGCGGCCTCCGCTTCCGGGGTCGACGAAAGGTACCCGATGAAGACAGATCAGCCGATCACTACAGATCGCACCGAATCGGTGCCAGCAGTGGCTCACGATGCGTCATCAGTCCCGTCGGACCTCTCGAAGGGGCCGCAGGTCGCTCCACTCCATATCGGCTCGCTGTCGCTAGCCACCCCGATCTTGCAGGCTCCCATCGCTGGCTTTACCGATCTGGTCTTTCGTCGCATCGTCCGTGAACTGGGGGGGTGTGGACTGATGTATACCGAGATGGTCTCGGCGGGAGGCTGGGTACGAGGCAACATTCCTCCCGAAAGACTGGTTGGAGTGGCGGATGAACCGGGGCCACTCGGGGTTCAACTGTGGGATCGAGAGCCGCAAATGGTCGAGGAAGCGGCGCGCCGCCTGGTCGATTTCGGTGTCTCCGTCATCGATCTGAACTTCGGTTGTCCGAAGAAGAGAATCATGGGCAAGCAGGGAGCGGGTGCCCAGTTACTACGAGACCCTTCGACCATCTCGAGGATGATCGAAGCCACCATTCGAGGTGCCGGTGAGATCCCCGTCACGGCAAAGATTCGACTGGGACCCAACCCTGACGAGATCACATCTCTCGAGGTGGCACACGCGGCGGAATCTGCGGGAGCCGCAGCATTGACGGTTCATGGTCGAACAGCCAAGGACGGATACGGCATTCCGGTCAACCACTTACGGATCGCCGAGGTGGTGGAAGCGGTGTCGATTCCGGTGATCGCCAACGGTGATGTGGTCGATGCTGCCAGCGCATTGGAGGCCTTCGAGAACACAGGAGCCGCCGGTGTGATGGTGGCCCGACGCTGTCTCAGCGCTCCCTGGGTGTTTCGCGAGATCGCAGCGGCTCTGCGGGGAGATCCGATTCCTCCCCAGCCCACTCTGCTCGAGCAGAGAGAGCAGTTGCTCCGACATCATGCTCAGCTGGTCGAGATGCACGGAGATCCATTTGGCACCATCCTGATGCGGAAGTTTGCGGCTCGTTACCTGACGGGAGTCCGCGGTGCCAAGAGTTTTCGTGCCGAGGTGACCATCGCTGCGAATGCAGCAGAATTTTGTCGCATCGTCGAGCAGTTGTTCCCGGTAGCCGAAGATACCGAACGTCATGAACAGCATCCGCAAGCGGAAGACGCCGAATTGACCGAACCGGAGTGCCACTCCGATGGCGCGGAGCAGTCTCGGTGAGATTGGTCATCGCCATTACCGTTGGAATGCGGCACAAGGATTTGCCGAACTTCTCATCACTGGCTTCCATCATCGAGCAGGGATCCGTTTCATTCTTGACTCCTCCCTTGCCGGCAGTCACCTGCGCCTCTCAAGCGACATTCCTGACCGGTAAAGATGCGAGCGCTCATGGGATTGTCGGGAACGGCTGGTTCCACCGCGATACTCGGGAAGTCCGTTTCTGGTTACAACCGAGAGATCTGATCGAATCCCCGACCTTCATCGATCAACTTCGACAGCAGGGGCTGACCGTCGCCAATCTATTCTGGTGGTTCAACATGGGCAGTGGTGCGGACTGGAGTCTCACCCCTCGTCCTGAATATCCGGCAGATGGACGCAAGATCCCCTCGGTCTATGGAGAACCACCCGAACTACCCGTCGAGATGCAAAAAGAACTGGGTCGGTTTCCCCTGTTCGATTTCTGGGGGCCGCGAGCCGGGATCCCATCGACACGCTGGATCGTCGACTCTGCCATCTCGATGATCGAGCAAAAGGATCCAGATGTTCTGATGGTCTACTTGCCTCATCTTGATTACGACGACCAGAGGTACGGCGCAGATTCGCCGCAGGGACAACGATCGAGGCAGCAACTGGATGTGGAGCTGAATCGTCTCGTGGAAGCGAGTCGCAGCCGTGGCGCCGACTGGATGGTGCTCTCAGAATATGGAGTGGAAGATGTCACTCGGCCAATATTTCCCAATCGGCTATTGGCACGGTCCGGAGATCTTCAGGTGCAAAGTACCGGACACGGGGATCTACTGGATGTCCATCGCAGTCGAGCCTTCGCAGTATGTGACCATCAACTCGCCCATGTTCATCTCTCTGCCGACGCCAATGCCACCGCAGTGATCGATCGGCTGCAGCGACTCGAAGGAGTCGAGAGAGTTCTTTCCGGGGAGCAACGCCAGTCGGTGGGGTTGGGGCACTCCAGGGCCGGAGATCTGATTCTGCTGGCGGAACCCGGTTGCTGGTTTGCTTATCCGTGGTGGCAGGATGAGGCACTGGCCCCCGATTTTGCACGCACCGTGGATATCCATCGCAAGCCCGGATACGACCCTGCGGAGTTGTTTGTCGATCCAGCCTTGCGCTGGCCGGCACTGAAGATCGGCTGGCGTCTGCTACAGAAGAAACTGGGAATGCGAGCATTACTCGACGTGATCTCGACCGATCCTTCGATGGTGAGAGGGAGTCATGGTCGTCTTCCTTCCCGGCCTGAACTGGGTCCCGTGATGGTGAGATCGTGGCCGAGCCGGAAACCATCCATCGATGCGATGGATGTTCATGACGAAATTCTGGAACTGCTGAGGGAAGGCGAGTAAGTCGATGCTCGACATTCAATGGATCCATGATCCCAATGCCTGGATCGCTCTGGGCACACTGACCCTGATGGAAATCGTCCTGGGCATCGACAACATCATCTTCATCGCAGTACTGGCAGGAAAACTACCAGAGAAGAAGAGAGATTCTGCCCGGAAATTGGGCCTGCTGATCGCCATGGGAACTCGGATTCTACTGCTCTTCTCCATCTCATGGCTGCTGGAGTTGGTCGGACCTCTCTTCACCATCTTTGACCACTCAATTTCTGGGAAAGATCTGATCCTGATTGGAGGCGGGTTGTTCCTACTCTGGAAATCGACTCGTGAAATCCACGATAAGATCGAAGGAAATGAGCAGAAAGAGAAGGGGCCGGTTGCCCAGGTCAGTTTCATGTCGGTGCTGCTGCAGATCGCAATTCTCGATGTGGTGTTCAGTCTCGATTCAGTGATCACCGCCGTGGGGATGGCAGAATCTTTGACCGTGATGGTGATCGCTGTGGTGCTTTCGGTGATCGTGATGCTGATCTTCAGCGGATTTGTATCGCGTTTCGTCGAGAAGCATCCGACGGTGAAGGTACTGGCGTTGTCCTTCCTGATGCTGATCGGATTTGCGCTAGTGGCTGAGGGGTGGCACCTGGATATCCCGAAGGGGTACATTTACTTTGCGATGGGATTCTCAGCTTTTGTCGAGGTGCTCAACCTACAGATCTTCAAGCGAGGAAGAAAATCAAACTGATCGGTAGTCAGCCGCCAGTTGGATCATCCAGTTGTTTCGAATCAGCCGTGGTTGAATCTTCGGGCGGCTTGGAGAGTAGTTTTCCTCGCTCCAATCCCGCTCCTCCTTCGATCCGGCGCGATCGGTCGAGTAGTTGAGAGACTACTTGTTGGCGATGGGCTGCGGCTCGATCTTCGAATAGGCCGGGTTGGAGTGGCGACGACTGCGGAATCAGATTGCCTGTTCCCAGGCCCAGCAGTCGAATTCCCTCGCCTTCCAGTTCCACTTCTGCCAGCAGCGATCTGGCCGTCTCGAACAGAGGGCCCGGTTCCTGGGTGGGGATTTGGAGGGTGAGGCTGCGACTCATCGTCCTGAAAGAACCAGTTCTGACCTTGAGTCGAACGGTTCGGGCACGCAAGTTTTCATCGCGCAAACTGCGAGCCACCTCCTCGGCCGCTTCCCTGAGAAAACCATCGCTCGCGGATCCACGGGCGATGTCGATTTGAAATGTACATTCTCGGGAAATGGATCGAGATCCTCGTTCGGTGGAAATGGATCGGTTGTCCTCGCCGTGAGCGAGTTGCCACAGATGATGTCCAGAAGACTCACCCAGATGGCGTACCAGAAGTTCACGACCCGCTCGGCGCAGATGTCGTATCTCTCGGAGACCGATGTGGTGTAGAGCATCGCGAGTTCGAGGACCGACTCCCCAGATCTTTTCGACCGGGAGCGGGTCGAGTAACTGTTGGATCCGGTCGGGATCCACCACCGTCAATCCGTCCGGTTTTTGTAGATCGCTGGCGAGTTTGGCAAGAAACTTGTTGGGTGCGACGCCGACACTGATGGTGAGTCCTCCGGTGACCTGGTGAACACGCTGTCGCAACTGACGAGCGATCGTCACGGCACCGCCGAAGAGCCGTAATGATCCCTCGATCCCCAGAAATGCCTCATCGAGGGAAAGGGGCTCCACCTCAGGAGTGAACTGCTCGAACACTCCCATCACCTGGCGTGAGACTTGCTGATAGCGTGCGCCGCGAGGGGAGCGCCAGATTCCCTCAGGACAGCGCCTCATCGCCTCGACCGAGGGCAAGGCGGAGTGAACTCCACACTTTCTGGCCTCGTAGGACGCGGTCGAAACCACCCCTCTGGGCCCGGGATGCCCGATGATCAGCGGCTTTCCAGCGAGAGAAGGGTCATCGAGGATCTCCACCGCAGCAAAGAACGCGTCCATGTCGGCATGGATGAAGATGAGTCTGGAATCGTTGTCGAATTGGTCCAACCCGCTGATCCTTCCATCCCTGCCCTGCTCCGATGGTCATCTATTCACGCTTCCGGTCAAGATCCTGTTTTGAACAGGGTAGGTCTGATGGCGAATCGGAGAACTGATGGCTAGAATGCGCCCGGAAGGAAGGCCCATGCCCCGGATCACCCTCCCGGACGGAAGTCATCGAGACTACGACGCTCCGGTCGACGGAAATCAGATTGCTGGAGATATTGGCGAACGCCTGCTCAAGGCCTCGATCGGTCTACAGGTGGACGGAGAACTCAAAGACCTCGGGCACGTCATCGAGGGTGATGCTGAAGTTTCGATCATCACCTCCGGTCACAAGAAGGAAGAACCCGCCGCAGAAGCATTACAACTGGTACGTCATTCCTGTGCTCACGTAATGGCTGAAGCGATCGAGAATACCTTCCCTGGTGCGCAACTGGTGTACGGTCCGCCGACCGACCAGGGGTTTTACTACGACATCCGTTTTCCCGAAAATCGCCCCATCAGTAGCGAAGATTTTCCCGCCATCGAAAAACGAATGGCGGAGATCATCGCAGAGGATCGGCCCTTCCGGCGCTACCAACTCGATTGCGATGAAGGCATCGAGAAACTGCGCAAGGAGGGGAGTAAGTACAAGATCGACAATGCCGAAAGAGCAATAGAAGCGGGGTCCGATCAACTCAGCTGGTATGTCACCGGCGAGGTGGGATCGGATTGGGAGGACCTATGCAAGGGTTCGCACCTGCCGAGCACCGGTCGTATCGGAGCCTTCAAGTTGTTGAGCGTGGCCAGTTCCTACTGGCACGGAGATGCCGACAGCGACAGTCTGACCCGGGTCTATGGCACCGCATTCTGTCATTCCGCCCAGTTGAAACGCCATCTGGATCGACTGGAAGAAGCTCGCCGCCGCGATCATCGAGTCATCGGCAAGAAACAGAATCTGTTTCGGATCGATGAAGCGGTCGGTCAGGGGCTGGTGTTGTGGCAACCCAACGGGGCGGTGGTTCGTAGGGAACTGGAAGAGTTCATTCGCAGTCACCTGATCGCTGCTGGCTACGACATGGTCTATACCCCTCATGTCGGAAAACTGGACCTGTATCGCACCAGCGGTCACTTTCCATATTATCGAGAAAGCCAATTTCCTCCGCTGATCTCTTCCGATTTCCTCGCTGCGGTTTCCGAAGAGGGGTGCTCCTGTGCGGAGCTTTCTCATCGAATTGGTGAGGGAGATGTGGATGGCTTCATGTTGAAGCCGATGAATTGTCCGCATCACATCAAAATCTATGCGGCGGAGGCTCGCTCCTACAGGGATCTACCCGTTCGTCTGGCAGAATTCGGAACCGTGTATCGCTGGGAGCAGTCGGGCGAGCTCAATGGATTGACCCGTGTAAGAGGATTTACCCAGGACGATGCTCATATCTTCTGTACAGAGGATCAGGTGGCGGATGAAATCATCGGCTGTCTGAGTCTGGTGAAATTGGTGCTCTCGACACTCGGCCTGGATGACTACCGGGTTCGTGTAGGGCTGCGGGATGGTGATTCTTCCAAGTACACCGGAGATCCTGCGCACTGGGATCTGGCGGAGGAAGCGTGTCGTCAGGCGGCCTCGACATTGGGGGTCCCCTTCGTCGAAGAGGTGGGAGAGGCAGCATTCTACGGTCCCAAGATCGATTTCGTGGTCAAGGATTCCATCGGACGAGAATGGCAGTTGGGAACGGTTCAGGTCGACTACAACTTACCGGTCCGATTCGATCTCAGTTACACCGGAGCGGACAACGCTTCGCACCGGCCGGTGATGGTGCACCGCGCACCCTTCGGCAGCATGGAGCGATTTATCGGGATTCTCATCGAGCACTTCGAGGGTGCATTCCCGACCTGGCTCTCGCCGGAGCAGGTGCGAGTCCTCTCCATCTCGGAGAAACATGTCGAGTACGCACGTAGCGTCGTCGCTGGCCTCGTGTCCGAGGGAATCCGCGCGACCCTCGATGATTCAGACGATCGAATCAATTCCAAGATCAAGGTCGGAGCAGATGAACGAATCCCCTACCTGCTGGTGGTGGGAGGGCGCGACGAGGAGGCCGGCACCGTTTCGGTTCGCCAGCGAGGGATTGGCGATCGTGGGGCGGTGGCCTTCGATCAGTTCGTCGCAGAATTGGTCGAAGAAGTTCGCCAGCGTCAACTGCCGGCCGTCGCAAAGGAGAATGACTGATGCTGTTTGCGGTCAGTCTAGGAGAGTTCTTCCTACTGGTGCTTTGCATCCTGATGGTGGTGGTCTTTCCCAGCGTGGTAGCGTGGATCGCTCGTCGTGATGGAGAAGACCGTTGAAGGTGGCAGTGGTCGGTGCCACCGGCGTGGTGGGCCAGGAAATGCTGCGCCTGCTGGAGAGTTCTCCACTGGGTGACTCTGCTCCTCGTTTGCTCGCATCGGCACGCAGTGCCGGGACGCAGATCCGCTGGAGAGATGAGGAACTGACGGTAGAGTTGCTCGACCATGATACCGTTCTCGACGATCTCGACGTGGCTCTGATGGCGGCCGGATCGGAAACAGCCAGGAAATGGGCTCCCCATTTCGTCGCGGCTGGAGTGGCAGTGGTCGATAACTCATCGGCCTATCGCCTCGATGACGAAGTGGCACTGGTGGTGCCAGAGGTGAACCCCGAGGCGATGCCACGAGGGCCAGCCATCATCGCCAATCCGAATTGCTCGACCATCATCTTGTTGCTGGCATTAAAACCTCTGATGCATCTGGCCCCTAGTCGAGTGATCGCCGATACCTATCAGGCGGTCAGTGGAGCGGGGCGGGCTGGACTCGAAGCTCTCGAACGAGAAACTACGGGGGGTGAATTTCGAATCGATGACCCCTTCCCGTTCCCGATTCACGGCAACCTGTTTCCCTCCATAGGGGAGGTGGGAGCCGATGGAGTGACGGTGGAAGAACGCAAGATGCTGGACGAATCCCGCAAGATTCTCGGCGAAGACTCTTTCGTCGTGCAGGGTACGTGTGTCCGGGTTCCAGTCGCTCGGTGTCACTCGATCGCAGTGACGTTGCTCTTTCGAAATGACGATCCAGCGAGACTCTCTGCGGCCCTCGATGCTTTGCGCCAGGCACCGGGCTTGATCCTCGAGGAAGACCCTCAGGCACCACCGACCCCGGGTCGCCTCTCCGGCGTACATGAAGTGTCGGTGGGTCGAGTTCGAGCTCCGTCGAGCGACGCTCTACAACTGTGGGTGGTGGGGGATCAGGTACTCAAGGGTGCAGCACTCAACACCGTGCAGATTGCCGAGTTGTGGAGCGCAGAAAACGGATGAACTTGCCGCACCGATACCGACTGATCATTGGATATGACGGTACTGATTTCCATGGTTGGCAGCACAATGAAGGATTCCGCACCGTCCAGGGGGAACTCACCCAAGCCGCTGGAGTCATCGTTGGAGGACCGGTCGAGGTCGAAGGATCGAGTCGTACCGATGCCGGTGTTCACGCACTGGGGCATCTGGTGAGAATCCGTCTCGCCACTGAGGTCGATGTATACCAGTTCCAGCACTCTCTCCAGGGAGTGAGCCCCAGGGATATTGAAGTCATCGATTGTGTCGAGGCGGTCTCCGATTGGCACCCCCGCTTCCACGCCATCGGGAAGCGCTATCTGTATCGAATCTGGAACTCGCCCCGTCGTCCCCTGTTCGGAGAACGGACTTGCTGGTGGGTTCGACCAGAACTCGATTGCGAGAAGATGCAGAAGGCCTCCGAGGGTTTGATCGGTCGCCACGACTTTGCTGCCTATCGCTCTCGATCGAAACAAGAGAGGGACGACACGGTCAGAACCTTGCATCAGATCTCTGTCCTCAGGCACGGCTCGAGCGTCTCGATCCAGGTGGTGGGAGATGGCTTCCTTTACCGGATGGTTCGGAATCTGGTCGGTGTTCTGGTCGAGGTGGGGCGGGGACTTCGGGATGTCGATGATCCGACCCGCATCCTGGCCTCGACCGATCGGCAACAGGCTGGCTTTGCGGCCCCGGCACCGGGTCTATTTCTGATGGAGGTCGCCTGCCGAGGGGAACCTTTACCGCAATGCCTGGAGCAGCCAATGACGCTGTGATTCGCCAATCAACGGCAGAATTCAGCGTTTCAGCACCTTTTCATCGATAAATAAATTCCATCCAGCCGATCCGCTTCCGTGGAACGAATCTCGTGCTCGTGGTAAACCATGACACCACCCGGATTGCCCTCCGGGGCGAGGATTCGAGGGATGCACCTCGGCTTTCTTCGCAGTAGTCCCCGATCGCAAGGAACTCCTATGAGTTTGATCGAGCCAGGATCTGACCGGTCTTCCACGCCGCCGCGCATCGTTGCGTTCGGTGGGGGAACCGGTATGTCATGCTTGCTTGCGGGTTTGCGTGAAGCCCCGGTGGAGGTCACTGCAGTCGTTTCGGTCAGCGATGACGGCGGCTCTTCGGGACGATTGCGCAAGGACTTCGACATGGCTCCTCCGGGAGATATCCGCAACTGCTTGCTGGCACTGTCGGGGCAGGAGCCACTGTGGGCTCGCTTGCTCGACTATCGCTTCCAGGAATCGGAACTGGCCGGGCATTCTCTCGGCAACCTGTTGATCACTGCCTTGACCCGGGTGACAGGAGATTTCGATCTCGCCATCCGTGAGTTGAATCGACTGCTCCATGTCCAGGGCCGGGTTCTGCCAGCCAATGGCGGAAAGTTGACGCTGATCGGAACTCATACCGATGGAACCAAGTCCACCGGCGAAGGGATGATCGCCAGGAGCGGCAAGCCGATCGCCTCGATCGAGGCGCGTCCACGTATCGATGAACCGGCGGCAGATGTCGCACAGGCCATCGAAGAGGCCGACCTGATCGTGTTTGGCCCAGGCAGCCTGTTCACCAGCATCATCCCACCGCTGTTGATCGAGGGAATCCGTCGGAGGGTATTCGAAAGCCCCGCACACAAGGTATACATCGCCAACATCATGACCCAGCCAGGAGAGACCGATGACATGGGCCTGGTCGATCACCTCGATGCTCTCGAGCGTCATGCCGGGGATCCCATCATCGATCAGGTGCTGGCTCATGACGGAAGCATCCCGGATGACTTGCTCGCAAGTTATTCGCGTCAGGGCAGCATCCCCGTGGTCTACGAGGGTGGGCTGGAGCACCGGGAGATTCGTGTTTCAGTTGCCGATTTGATCGATCGAGGTGCCACCAGCGCTCGCCATCACTCCGAGATCCTCGGACAGATGATCTGCGATCTTGCACTGGCAGGGGTCGGAAAAACGGTATGAGTTCGGTCAGCGAGACTCTCAAGATCACCCACTCGTCCGGGCTACACGCTCGAGCATCGACGGAATTCGTGCGTTTGGCCCAGAGATTCTCAGCCGAAGTCTCGGTCAGCAGGATCGGCGGATCGACGGTCGATGGAAAGAGCACCATTGCGGTGATGACCCTGGGGGCGCAACTTGGTGACGATATCATGATCGAGACCACTGGACCCGATGCAGAGGATGCCTTGGCGGCTCTTACTGAACTGGTCCGACTCGATTTCCACGGGGTCTAGGGCCGGAGGAACGTTGGAGATCAGGCACGGAATCCCGGTCAGTCCGGGGATCGTAATTTCCGAGGCTCTCGTCCTCGATTCGGAGGAACTGCGCATCCCGCAGCGGTTCGTCGAAGATCAATACATCGAGTCAGAAATCGATCGCTTCAAGCAAGCGGTCGATGATTCCAACAAGGTCCTCGATTTGGAGATCAAACGACTCGGGGAAGAGATCGAAATCCATGCACGAATTCTCAGCGTGCATCGAGACCTCGCATCGGATCCGGTTCTTCACAAGGAGATCGAGCAAGCGATCCGGGAGAATTCTTTTACCGCCGAGCATGCTCTGAGCCGGGTGATGAATCGCTATGTAAGGAAACTTCAGGATCTCAACTCGCCCATCCTTTCCGAGAGAATCCACGATCTTCAAGATGTAGAAAAGTTGCTTCTGAGTACTCTTCTTGGCAAGCGCATCGAGGGGTTGTCAAACCTGCAGGACGAAGTGGTGGTGATCGCTCACAATCTGACTCCGGCCCAGACCGCCAAACTCGATCCCAATAAGGTCAAGGGTTTTGCCACCGATGTCGGGGGAAAGACCTCGCACACCGCGATCATGGGACGAGCACTGGGGATCCCAGCGGTGGTCGGACTGGATGACATCTCTACATCGGTGGTCGGGGGAGACCAGATCATCATCGATGGCTACCGCGGAGCGGTCATCATCAATCCGGATGAGGGGCAGATCGCCGAGTATCGTGCCAGAACTCTCAAGTCTGAAAAGCTGAGTCGGCGCCTCAAGAGCCAGGCGAAACTTCCCGCGGAGACGATCGATGGCCATCGCGTCGAGGTTCATGCCAACATCGAGTTGCCCAGCGAAGTGGAATCTGCGGTCGAATGCGGTGCTGCTGGTATTGGGTTGTACCGTACCGAGTTCATCCATCTGCAGGCTCCTAGTTCCGGCGAGGAGGTTCATTTCGAAAATTACCGGTCAGTGCTGGAGTCTCTCGGAGGGCTTCCGCTGACGATCCGGACTCTCGATCTGGGCGGTGACAAGCTACCGGAGGGGGGACTGGAGGAGGAGAATCCGTTCCTCGGCTGTCGGTCGATTCGCTGGTGCCTGGCCAACCCGGGACCCTTCCGAGCACAGATTCGAGCCATCTTGCGAGCGGGGAAATTGGGACCGGTGCGTCTGATGCTCCCGATGATCACCTCCATCTCGGAACTGGATCTGAGTCTTCAGATCATCGATGAGGTCTCGGATGAGTTGCGTCGAGAGGAGATCCCCTTCGACGAGAACATTCCGATCGGAGTGATGGTGGAGGTACCGTCGCTGGCACTGATCGCTAGCCATGTGGCGGGTCGAGTTTCCTTCCTGAGTGTCGGAACCAATGACCTCGTTCAGTACACCCTGGCGGTGGATCGAGGCAATGAGCATGTCGCCAGCCTCTACGATCCGATGCACCCGGCGGTGCTGTATCTAATCTCACAACTGGTGCGAACCGGCCAGGAACATGGGGTGCGGGTTTCTCTTTGCGGCGAGATGGCTTCCGAGTCGATCTACCTGCCGCTACTGGTCGGACTGGGACTGCGGGAGATCTCTGTCAGCCCACAATTGATCCCGGAAGTGAAGCAAGTGATCCGTAGTCTCATCGACTACGAGGTGCGAGAACTCTCGGCCCGTTGCCTGCAGATGTCCGATGGCGAACAAATTACCCGGGAATTGCACCGGTGGGCCGTGGATCACTTCCCTGAGGTCGTGGATCGCTTCTAGCGGATACCCAGAACCGGCCCGGTTTGCACCCTTTCCATCCCCGTCGTACTCTTCTCCGGACCTTCCTAAGGCTGGTCCCTTTCTGGCAGTGGCCATGGCTACCGCTGGAGTGTACCGGTTCGAGTCGATCCGCCCGATCGGCAGAACCCCGTTGCTCGCCCCGTGGGCGCGGCAGGGAGGCTAGAAGGTATGTTTTCTCGACAAAAATCTCTTGTCGGTCTCGATATCGGCACTGACGAGGTCAAGGTCGTCGAATTGACTGAAACTGCGGAGGGGCTCGAACTGACCGGTTTTGGTTGGGGACGCATCCCGACCCCGGAAGAAACCCTCGATACTGTCAAGGCGGTACTCCGGGAATCCGGCATTCGTACTCGCAAGGTCGCCACTGCAGTGTCTGGACGATCTGTGGTGGTTCGCTACATCACCCTCCCTCAACTCGACGATGATGAACTGCCAGGGACTTTGCGTCTCGAGGCGGACAAGTACATCCCGTTCGATCGTGATGAGGTTTGTATCGACGGCCAGAGTCTCGAGGTCGCTTCCGACGGCTCGCAGGAGAGTGCAGAGATGAAGAGTTTGCTGGTTGCGGTGAAGAAGGACCTCCTCCAGGACCATATCGACCAGGTACAAGATCTTGGTCTGATTCCGGTCGTCATCGATGTCGATTCCTTCGCTCTGGGTAACTCCTTCGAACTGAGAAATGAGGCGGGTGTCCGCTCAGAGGATCCGGACCGAGCGGTCGCGCTGGTCGATGTCGGTGCCAGTAAGACCAACATCCATATCCTTCGGGGCAACGTCTCCTGCTTCTCCCGTGAAATTTACCTCGGTGGTACAGATCTGACCGAGTCGATCGCACGTCGTGAGCACCTCGACGAGGCTGAGGCTGAGGAACTGAAGTGTGACCCCCTCGGGAATGAGGAACTGGTGGCCAATGCGGTCCAGCCGGTTCTCGACGAGATCGCCGGCGAGATTCAGCTCTCCTTCGAATACTTCGAAAATCAGTTCGACCATCGAGTCGAAGAAGTCTTCATCAGCGGAGGAGCCAGTCGAACCATTGGTCTTCAGGATACCTTCGAGCGTGTCTTCGATCGTGAAGTCAAAACATGGGATCCTCTCGAATCGATCAAGATTCGTGAGGATCTTGTCGATGTGGATGCTCTTGCCGAGCACAAGGTCCAACTGTCGATCGCAGTGGGTCTTGGCTCTCGTCTTCAGGATTGCGTCTAGGCGCGCCAGGAAAGGATCAAAAAATGATAAAGATCAACCTGCTGCCCGCCGAACTACAACGCGCTGCCAGCACCCCACGCACGGTTTTTTATTCGGTGCTGGGAGGAGTCGCCGCAGTGGCTCTGGGAGCGATAGGAATCTTCTGGTTGTGGATTGCCCAGGGAAGCATGGAAGCCGAGGCGCAAGCCCGGACAGTACATGTTGCAGATCTGGAGCAATCAGCCGGAGAGGTCGATCGGATCCAGTCCGATATCGCCTTCTACCGTCAACGTGAGGATTCCATCATCAAGATCAAGACCCGGAGGATCCTCTGGGCTCCGAAGCTCGATCAACTGATCTCTCTGGTTCCTGACGAGGTCTGGGTCACTTCCCTGATCGTCAATGTTCTCGATGAGGGAGAGTACCGCTGGGAACCCGGCACCCGTCAATCGGGGGGACGCGTGACACTCGATTGTGTCGCACTCGGCGACGATCCCCAGGTCTTCACGACCTTCCGAAAGGCGCTCAGTGAGGACCATCGATTCTACGGTGATATGGTCGATGTCAGCGCCATGCCGGACTCCTTCTTTGGCGATTTCCTCGGCTTCACTGCTCTCGCATGGGAGAAGGTCAAAGCCACCGATGAGGTGCAGGAGCACTTCCGTTCAGAGGTCGAAATCGATCTGAAACCACTTCAGGACCCGCCCAAGCCGGTCATTAAGACTCCGGACACGACAAGTGAGGCAAAATGAATTTCGATGAGAAAAAACAACTACTGATCATCGCCGCTTTTTGCGGGCTGGTTTTCTGCGGAGAGTTCGTCGTTGGTTGGGGGCTCAAGTCCGGCAATGACGCCATCGATGCGCAGCTGGTAGCACTCGATTCTCGCGAGGCTGCAGCCGAGGCGAAAATCGCCACGATTTCCGAGATGAAGGAGAAGGCCAACGTCCTTTCGAACATCGTCAGGGATTACACGGCGATCTTGCCGCAAAAGGACGAAGTACTGCAGGATGCATTCGTCGACACGATCACGGGGCTGTGCCGAAGTTCAGGGCTCACCATACTCACCGCTGTACCGATGAAGGTACGAGTCAAGGCTCCCAAGAGAAGGGTTCCGGACCAGGTGGTGGAAGAGAAGGAAGCCTTTACCCGTCACAAGTACCGGTTCGAGATGACCGGTGAGTTCTCACAATTGCATCGATTCATCAACAGCGTTGAAAACCATCCTCGGTTTCTCCGTGTCGATGGAATCCAGTTGTTCCCACTGGGAGATCGTGAAGATCTGATCTCCGCTTCCGAGCCGACCAAGTTGCTGACCGTTGAAATTTCTACCTATGTTTATGACGAACCGAATAGTCAGTTGGAGGCGATCCAGTGAGCCATTTCAATAGATTGCCCCTGTATCTGCTGATCAGCCCGATGTTGTGGCTCCCTGGGGGAGCCGAGGGTGTCCAGCAGGCTACGGATCCTCCCGTGGATGTGGTCGCGAACTCCGAGACGAGCTCCGCAGTCGTGTCGCAGCCACAGTTCCAAGCAGAGCCAGAGGTCGAACTGTCAGGAGATGACGCCGCCACAGTGGTGGTGGATGTCGTTGCCGATTCTTCGACTGGTGTTATTGACGAGCAAAGTAGTCACGTGACAGAAGATGAACAGTACGAGACCAGCGCCATCGTCTCGGGGCTGGAAATCGATGCCCAGGTGTCCAACCTGCGTCGCTACTCCAGTGATGACATCCACAGGAAGAACTGGAGCCGTGCACTGAAAGAAGTGGAAGAGCTGGTGACTCTTCGTCCGTATCATGCGGATTACCACCTGACTCTTGGGTTGATTCATCGTCGCATGGAAGGAATCCACAAGGATGGAATCCACCTGGAAGAAGCGCTCCGCAAATACGAGGAGTACGCTGACTTTGGTGGGGAAGACGCCATCGCAGCATTGCTGACGGCGGAAGCATTCGCACATCAGAATCAAAGAGAAGATGCTTTCCAGCAACTGGAAAAGGCTGCTTCCTACGGCATGAACATCGCTCGTGCTGTCCAGCAGTTCCCGTCACTCAAGAGTTACACCAGCGACACTCGTTTCGTCAGAGCCGCACTGAGACTCGAGCGATACAACCTTTCGGTCGTGGCGGCCCGTGACCCCTTCACCGGACCCTGGAGCCAGGTGCGCCAAACACCGGGTTCCCCGAAAGTGGGGCCCTTCGATGAAGCCCAGCAGAAAGAGTTCCTTGCCGAAGCTCGGACAGCGATGCGTTTGATCGAGTATGCACTTCGCAACGGAGATCAGGTCTCAGCGATGGATGCGTATGCAAAGATCGAAGAGGTCGGGAGCCACTTGAATCGATTTGATGTTCCCGAGTTGTCTTCCGAGTTGCGCTCCATCCTTGAGCGGCTGGACGAACTCGAGGAAGGCATCGATCAAATCCGCGTGGCTTATCTGTACGAGCAAGCACGGTCGATGATGGAATTGATGCGAGTTTCCTTCGAAGAGCAGCAGTTCGACCTGGTCAACCAGACTCATGGTGAAGTGGTGGCCATCGCTCAGGATATTTCCATGATGGGGGATTCGTATCAGGCGGCCTCAAGCCTGGTGATCCAGGCGGCGGATCAATTCCAGCAGAGAAGCGACATCGTGCGAGAGTTCCTGGCGAAGAACGTCAGTGTCGAGGGAGTGGTCGTGGCCGAGGACGGTTCGCACGCCATCATCAATGCTGAGTTGATCGCTGAAGGGGGTCAGGTGCTCGATGGAGTGCTCGAATCGGTCCAGCGTGATCGGGTCGTGATCCTCTATCGAGGAGAGAAAATCACTCACAAATTTGGACGGTTTTAGATCCATTCATTAGATCCATACAAGGGCGGCAGGGGAATCCTGCCGCCTTTTCCATTGGCACTCAAGATTGAATCGAGAAGTGCCGATACTTCAATGTGAAGAGCCGGAATCTCTGGCCAGCGAACTCGAACTTCTGTCCCATACGGGAGGAACACAAGCAGATGAAAAAAATCTCCATGGTCGCGGCGCTAATCGTCGCATTGTTCATCAATCCACTCCAGGCCTATCAGGCGAACTCAGGCAGGATTGACCTTGTCACCATCGATGTGAGAGACAAGGACCTCGGCGAGGTCCTGTCCCAGATCGGTGAGCAAGTAGATGTCAACATTGTGGTGGATCCTCAGGTGGAAGAGAAGGTGACGCTTTCTCTCGACGCCATCGGATGGCGAGAAACTCTCGACATCCTCGCTCGCCAGACCAGTTGCGTGATCATCGTAGAGAGTGACCGTCTGATTCGGTTCACCCAACCGCCTTCTGTGAACATCGAGTTCCAGAATGCCGATCTTGCCGTTGTGCTGGACCTGCTGGCGAAGCAGTCCGGAGCGAACATCGTCATTGCAGAGAATGTGGTCGGTAAGGTCAGCTTGACCCTGCGGGACGTCCCATGGCGTGAAGCGCTCAATACCATCGTCAAGACCGCTGGTTACGTGGTGGTCAGTGAGCGCGAGGGGATCAGCGAGATCATCAGAATCGTTTCGTCGGACCAACTGATCCAGCAACAGGAGACGAGAATCTTCCGCCTGCGCTACATCCGTCCTCCGGAGCAGTACGTCGCCATCATTTCCGATATCGACAAGCAAGCAGGAAACGTGTCTCGTGATATCTCTGCAGAGGTAGCAGGAGAGTTCACTCTTCTGAAGGCACTCCGCAAGGCACTCTCTCCAGGCGGAGAGATGGACTTCGATATCAAGACCAACTCCCTGATCGTCAAGGATATTGCTCCCAGTCTCGATGAGATCGAGAAGATCATCGCCGAGATCGACGTCGAGCCGGCTCTGGTTCAGGTCGAGGTCAAATTCATCTCTACCACCAGTGATGACATCCTCGAAGCGGGTCTCAAGTTTGACGATCCGAATACTCCGGGACGTGATGGATTCAGGCTCAGTGCTTACGGAACTGCTCCTCTTTCGGCGACTCCGGATCTGTCGGGAACCGGCTCCATCGTCGATCCTGTGATTGGCCCGACCTTTCCGGGCTCGAGTGCTCACAACGGCGGCACCTGGCCCTTCGATATCGGCAACATGCAGTCGATCGGTGTCCCTTACCAGGCTCTTGGAGTACTGGACTTCACCCAGACCAACTTGTTGCTCTCGATGGTCAAGGACGACGAGAACTCGAAGATCATTCAGCAACCGTTCCTGACCACCCTGGATAACTACCCCTCGACCATCTTCGTCGGGGAGGAGGTTCCGTTTGCGGTTCAGAGCGTGCAGCAGGATCAAAACGGTAATGTGACAGTGTCGATCGACGAGAACGATCGGTCCCCGGTCAATGTCGGGTTCACCCTCTATGTCTCTCCGCACGTGATCCCCGACACCGACATGATCTACATGAACGTGATCCCGAAGGTCTCCACTCTGGTCGGGAATACCTCCGATATTCCTGGATTCGACCGCTTCCGTTTCAGCGATCCGGGCAGTGGCAACAGCGCCTACATCGATCTTCCCCGGGAGAGCAGCCAGACGGTCGTCACTTACTTGCGCGTCAAGGATGGTCAGACTGCCGTGATCGGTGGCTTGCACACCGAGCGTCGCGTCGAGATCGAATCGCGCGTCCCACTCCTCTCCGACATTCCCTACCTCGGGGAACTGTTCAAGTGGAGAAGGCGTCAGGCCAATGTCGATCACCTTTTGATTCTCGTGACTCCTCGTATCCTCAAGAGCGATGAAGTCAGCGATGAGGTCTACAAGAATGCACTTCGTGAGGCCGAGCGCTGGGACTACTTCGAGGAGAAGTACGGCGAGGACGAAGCAGAAGACGAAGGCGATGACGAGGTGGGTTCGACCGCCGGAAGTGTTACCGTCGAGGAGTCGGAAGAGGGATAATCTCTACCATCCTCAGCGACCAGGGGCCCGTTCGGCAAGATGCCGACCGGGCCCCTTTTTTCATCTGAATTCGGTCGATTTCCTGCTTCTGCTCGACAGGTCCGCTGGACGGCTGCTGTCGCTGCGATACTCTGGGAGCGCCCGGATGGTCCGGGGCTACTCTGCGGAATGCGACTCGTGCTGGCGATTTTCCAGTCTCTGGATCTCGAGGTCATCGATGCGACTGCTGGTCCATTCTCGAGACCGTGACGCCCTGTCCGTGGCTCTCATCGAAGATGATCGGTCGCTCTGGGAGTATCACGAGGAGGACCTGGAGACTTTTCGTAGCCTCGGGAATGTCTATCTCGGGCGGGTCGTCAACATCGAGCCCGCCATCCAGTCCGCATTCATCGATATCGGTGAGCGGCGCACCGCCTTTCTCCACGTCTCCGATCTCCATCCAGCCTACCGAGGAGCGCGCCAGGTGCCGGTTGACCGCCTCGGAGAGCGGCCAGTCAGGGAGCGAGGAGAGGAACGGATTCAGGAGATCTTGCACCGGGGCCAGGAACTGCTGGTCCAGGTCAGCAAGGAATCGATCGGCCAGAAGGGCCCCACGGTGACGACCTACATCGGTCTTCCAGGGCGGTCTGTGGTGCTGATGACGGGGCTCGATCGACCCGGAATCTCCAAGAAGATCGTCGATGATCAGGAAAGAGATCGGCTTCGCCAGCTGGCGGAGCAGTTACCGAGAATCCCCAATGCAGGGGTCATCATCCGTACAGCGGGCAGAATTCGCGATCTTCAGCAACTGACCGCCGAGGTCGAGGTGCTGGCGGCGAGTTGGGCGAAGATCTGTCTCAGCGCTGGAGAGGGTGGAGGGCCGGTACTGCTCCACCGAGAGGCGGATCTACTGCTTCGTACCGCTCGAGATCTCGCCTCGGATACGATCCAGGAGGTGGTATTTGACGATCCCTGGGCAGCCGAGAAGTTCCTCGAATATAGCAATCAGTGGAATCCAGGAGAAGCGCCTCCGGTTCGTTTGCATCGTAGCAAGTCTGCTCTATTCTTGGAGTTCGGAGTTGAATCTCAAATCAATTCTCTCTACGATCGTAAGGTTGCTTTGCCCAGCGGGGGCTCCTTGGTCATCGAGGAGACGGAAGCGCTGGTCGCCATCGATGTGAACTCGGGAAGTAGCACGTCCGAAAGTGACCTGGAGAGCACAGCGCTGAGGACCAACCTCGAGGCCGCTCGAGAAATTGCAAGAAATCTACGCCTCCGGGACATGGGAGGGGTGGTGGTTTGTGATTTTATTGACATGATGGAGGCGGAGAATCGTCGTACCCTCGAGGATTCATTTCGTGAACTGGTTCGCAATGACCGGGCCAAGATCTGGTTTGCGAAGTTGTCGAGGTTCGGGTTGCTCGAATTGACGAGACAACGCCTCGGTCCTTCGAAGGATCGGGCGGGTCGCGAGCCCTGTCCCACATGCTTGGGGCGAGGTACGGTACGAAGTGCCAGAAGCGTAGCCTCTGGTGTGATCAGAGAATTGCGACAGGGAATTGCGAAGGCCTCCAGCGAGGAGGCACTGATCACCGTGGGTCCACCGGTCAGGGAACTCCTGCTCGGTATCCGACGCGAGGATCTCGACGCCCTGGAGATGGAATTTGGAAAACGGATCGTGGTGAACGAAGGCCAGGACTGGTCTCCGGAACGATGGACGATCCAGTATCGCTGACAGGGTCAGCGTTGTGAAAGAGGCGACATGCACGCGATCATTCGCGATGGTGGTCGACAGTACCGCGTTCAAGAGGGAGAGATCCTGTTTGTAGATCTCCGTCCCGCGGAACCGGGCAGTACCATCCAGTTTCCCGAGGTGCTGGCGATCGAGCCTGGCCCGGGTGAGTTTGTCTGTGGAACGCCACTCGTCGAGGGAGCCCACGTCGAGGCTGAGGTGATCGGAGAGGCGAAGGGACCCAAGGTGATCTTCCATCGCTTCCGTCGCCGCAAGAATTCCCACAGTCGTAAAGGGCACCGTCAACGCTACACCAAGGTCCGCATCGGTAAGATTGCCGGATAGTTCTCGCTCCTTCGGGAGTGTTCGACAGGAGAGATGAGAGATGGCACATAAAAAGGGACAGGGCGCGACGCGCAACGGCCGCGATTCCAATGCCCAGCATCGTGGAGTGAAGAAGTACGGTGGTGAATCCGTCATCGCTGGAAATATCATTATCCGCCAGTGTGGAACCAAGTTTCATCCTGGGCTCAACGTGGGGATGGGCAAGGATTACACCCTGTTTGCTCTCACCGACGGCGTGGTTCGTTTTGGAACCAGAAGCCGAGTCCATGTCGATCAGGCTTCGGCCTGATCCTATCTGAGTTGCGACGAGGCCCATGCCAGTCCGATTTGTGGATGAAGGTCACCTGCGGGTGATCAGTGGTAGAGGGGGTGACGGAAGCGTCTCCTTTCGCCGTGAGAAGTACATCCCTCGTGGTGGCCCCGATGGGGGCGACGGCGGTCGTGGTGGACACATCATTCTTCGTGCCGATTCCCATATGCAAACGCTGCTCGATTTTCTCGGGCGCCCGATCTACAAGGCGGAGACTGGGAAAGCAGGTTCAGGCAGAAACTGCAATGGCCGTAGTGGCGTTGATCTGACCCTCAAACTGCCGATCGGTACCGAGGTGTACGATGCCGCTGAAGGAACTCTGGTCGTCGACCTGACCGAGCCAGACCAAGAGATCATCGTCGCTCGTGGAGGCTCGGGCGGACGCGGGAATCTCTCCTATGTCAGTTCCACGCACCAGGCACCTCGGGAGTACACGCCAGGCGAGCCCGGCCTTGAGCGCCATTTTCGTCTCGAACTGAAACTGATCGCCGACATCGGAATGCTCGGGTTACCCAATGCCGGAAAGAGCACCTTTCTCTCGAGAGTCTCGAGAGCCCATCCAAAGATAGCGGACTATCCATTCACGACCTTGAAACCACAGCTGGGCATCGCCGAACTCGATCCTACGAGGCGCATCGTCGTGGCTGACATTCCGGGTCTGATCGAGGGAGCTTCGAAGGGGGTCGGTCTGGGAATCTCCTTCCTCAAGCATCTGCAGAGAACCCGGGTGCTGGTCCATCTGCTCGATCCATACGATCGCGACCTCGACCAGATCGTCGAGGACCACCGGGTGATACGCCAGGAAGTGGCGACTCACTCTCCCGAACTGGCGGCTCGCCGCTGCCTGAGCGTCCTCAACAAGTCCGATCTGATGGTCCCCGAGGAGGCCGAAGAACTGAGGGTGGCACTGGAGGGGCGTCTGGGGGAATCGGTTCTGATGATCTCCGGGGTCACAGGAAAAGGGGTAGACGCACTGCTGGAGCAGCTCTGGAGCGCTTTACAGCAGTAGTGGGGTCGCCCCGGCGCCTTCCAGCCCGGGCGTCATCGGCTTCCAAGAGCATCTCATCGTATTCTTCTGGAGAAGATCTGTGTGCCCTGGCGGGCCTGCAAACCCATAGATCTCCCGGGAGACAAGATGGAATTTCATGAGATGTTGCGCCGGATGGTACTCGAAAAAGCTTCTGACCTGTTCGTCAAGGTAGGCTGCCCCCCCTCCCTCCGAGTGGATGGAGTGGTCCAGTTCCTCGATTGTGAAGAAGTGTCTCCGCACGACTCCCAGGAGATCTTGCAGATCATCCAGGATTCGCGCCCCGAAGCACTTCCCCAGAAACTGGATGTGGATACCTCGTATGATCTTCCCGGAATCGGTAGGTTCCGTGTCAACATCCTGCATCAACGTGGGCAACTTGGCTTCGTCTTCCGCCACGTCAATCAGTCGGTCGCCGATTTCAATGACTTGAACATGCCCAGAGAAACTCTCATCCAGTTGGCAGAGCAGAAGCGTGGATTGGTCCTGGTGACGGGAAATACCGGCTCGGGTAAGTCGACGACTCTCGCTGCAATGGTGCACCACATCAACGAGACAGCCAATCGCCACATCATCACCGTAGAAGATCCCATCGAATTCACATTCAAGGATCGAAAGTCGATCATCGATCAGCGTGAAGTGGGAATCGATACGGAGTCCTTCCCGGTGGCACTGCGTCACTCCTTGCGTCAGAGTCCCGATGTGATCCTGATCGGTGAGATGCGAGACCGTGAAACGATGGAAGCTGCCATCTCGGCAGCCGAGACGGGGCACCTGGTACTCTCCACTCTTCACACCGTCAATGCCGTTCAGACGCTCGAGAGGATCATCCACTTCTTCCCTCCGCACCAGCATGAATTGATCCGCTTGCAACTGTCACTGGTGCTCACCGGTGTGGTGTGTCAAAGACTGGTTCCCCTCAAGGATGAGGCGGGACGAGTTCCGGCGCTGGAGATGATGATCAACAGTCCCACAATCAGAGAATTGCTGAGAGAGGGTCGCACTCACGAACTCGCCGGCGCCCTCAGGGCGGGGGAGCATTACGGTTCCTGCACCTTTAATCAGTCGCTGAGAAGCCTGTATCAGGCAGATCGGATCACCCTCGAAGAGGCTCTCTCCTATTCTGACTTCCCCGATGAACTGCAACTGGAACTGCGGGGAGTGGTCAAGGGCGCCGAGATGGGGGACTTCGACTTCGATTACTAGCCTCGATCGGCTAGGGGTCGAACCCTGTTCGAGTTATCCTCCCGGCTAGATGGGAGGACCGATGGGTACGCTTGTCATCGATATCGGCAACACCCGTCTGGCCTGGCGCCTGCGAGATCCTTCGGGAGTCGTGAGTGGTGGCTCCGCTTCCCATGCCGCGATCGCCGATGCTCTCTCATCCTTGCCGCTGGTCGAAGCCATCGCCATCTCCTCGGTTCAGCGAGCTCACGAGGGTGAGTTGCAGCAGTGGATCGATGCGTCTCACCAGCCTCCACCGATCTGGATCCGCAGCGGCGCCGACCTTCCAACCACTGTCAAGACCGATGAGCCGCACCGTACTGGAGCGGATCGGGCACTCTGCGCCTTCGCATGGGGATGCGCAGGTGAGCAGGGACCGGCGATCATCATCGATGCCGGAACCGCAGTGACTGTCGATGCGGTCAACTCATCGGGGCAGTTGCTGGGCGGCTGGATCGCTCCCGGCTGGAGTGCTCTGCAACGTGGCCTACAACAGGCCGCTCCAGCGCTACCACAGATGTCTGAGGAGCAAAGCGAAGAGGCTTCGGTTCCCTGGTCTGGCGAAACTAGCCGTGCCATCCGAGGTGGTATCGAATCGATGTTTATCGAGGGAGTTCTGGGACTGCGGAGGAGAGTCGAGTCGGAACTCGGTAAAGATGCCACTACCGTCATCACCGGAGGAGATGCGGATCGACTTCTGTCCGCACTGCAACCGGCTCGATCACAACCAGACATGGTCCTGGATGGACTCGAACGGATTCTGGAAAGCCGCATTCATGGCTGATTCAAACTGGATTTCCGAGGTCACCGGACCGGGGCGATCCGCCCTGCATGGTGTGATGATTGGCGGTCCCGCAGCGGATCAGTGGCTATCCGATTGCTTTCGCGGAAGTGGATCGTCGCCGCACGGTACTCTTCACGATGAGGATGGGACCGTGATCGATGATGTGGTGCTGGTGGAGTGGCCCGGCGAGACATCTCGATACCTGATCACTTGCCACGGCAGTCCGGTACTGAAAGAGCACATCGTGGATCGGTTCGTGCAACTCGGGGCGACCCAAATCGAGCCGAGGATAGATCTCTGGGGCGATGGAAATGATGTTGGGGCGGGGATCGCCGCTCAAGCTCGGATCTCCCTGACCCGTGCGTGCAGTCGAGAAGCGTCTGCCTTCTTGCTCGAGCAGGCCTCGAGCTCGGGGCTTGCCGGTTGGATCGAACGCGCTCTCGAAAGTTCTCCGACCGATGCCGAGCTGAAGCATCTGTTACAAGGTGCAGCGTCGGGGATCGGCGCTCTGGAGGCTCCCAGAGTGGTGATTTCCGGAGTACCCAATGCTGGCAAAAGCACCCTCTTCAACGAGTTGGTCGGCGAGTCGCGAGCTTTGACCTGGCACCAGCCTGGAACCACTCGCGACCTGATCGAATCCCAGGCAATTTTCTGCGGATTCCCCATCTCGCTGATCGACGGGGCCGGGATCCGCCAGCTGGGGGAGAGCGTCGAGGAGACGGTGGAGCGAGAGGGAGTGCGCCGGATGCGGCAGGCGATGAGCAGTGCCGATCTGGTATTGCAACTGGTGCCCCCCTCAGAAGGGGACCTTCGGAGCCGACCGCTGGAAACTCCCTGCCGGAGAAGCCTTGTCTTTCACAGTCGCTGCGATGAGAATTCACCTGGGGATGCCGAGTACCCGAGAATCTCTGCCATGACCGGCGAAGGGATCGAAACACTCAAGGTTCTTGTGTTGCAAGAGTTGTACGGCGTCAGTCAGATACCGAGAGGGCAACCTTGTCTCTTCTTGCCGTCCCAACGGCATTGGATCGAACAGGCGCTGGTGGCGATCGAAGGAGGAACCGATCCTCGCTCGATTCTCCTCCACCTCGCCGAGTGCATTTGAGAGGGATCAGATGACGAGAGAAGCCCAACGAGATCTTGTGGATCTATCAGACCTCACCCCCGAGGTGATCGGCCAGATACTCGAGAGAGCCAAGCAGATGCGTGAGTGCCCGGTTCCGCTGTGGACCACCGGAGTGCGGCATGTCGGTTTGATCTTCTCGGAGCCGAGTACCCGAACTAGCCTTTCCTTCGTCGCCGCAGCCCATCGTCTCGGTGCCGAGGTTCTCGAACTTCGTGCTGAGGCTTCCAGTCTGCGCAAGGGAGAAACTATACTCGACACGGCATCGACACTGGAATCGCTCGGGGCCTCGGCACTGGTGATTCGCGATGCTGATCCCGACACGGCCCCACTGCTGGCGAAGCAATGCCAGGCGGGAGTCATCAATGGAGGGGGGGGGGCACGCTCCCATCCGAGCCAGGGATTACTCGATGCCTTGACGCTGATCGATGAGTTCGGAGACCTCGAGGGGAAATGCATCGGGATCGTCGGAGATCTGCTCCACAGCCGCGTGGCGCGCAGCGACCTGGTCGCATTCCGAGCACTGGGCGCAAGGGTGGTGATGGTGGCTCCCGATCAATGGCAAGATGAGACGCTGGCCGGCACCGGAGTCGAACTGGAGACGGATCTCGATACCGTCTTGCCACATCTCGACGCCATTCAACTGTTGCGCATTCAGCATGAGCGTCTCGACTCGCAAGAGGGGATCGATTCGCTACAGTACCAGCAACAGTATCAACTGGATCAGCGACGTCTCGAGATGACGAAGCAGTCGTTAGTGGTGCTCCACCCCGGCCCGATGAATCGCGGTGTCGAGATCACCTCTGAGGTGGCGGACGGGGCGCGCTCGCGGATTCGTCAGCAGGTGGCGAACGGGGTTCCGCTGCGGATGGCACTGCTGGAGAGAGCCTTCGGAGAGGGCCAGGTCTAGAGCAGTGGCAGTAGAGGGGCGAACGCAGTGGAGCTGGTTTCCGTGGATTGTCATGGCGCTGGTGGCGATTGCTGGACTGCTGCCGGGGGAGTGGATCGCTGAGACTGTGCCGCGCTCCTGGCTGGCTCCGGGGCGCGACAAGATCGGTCACGCGGTGGGATTCATGCTGTTGACCCTGACCTTTCGATTCTGGCGCGGAAGAGGTGCTGTTGCTGTCGAATGGATTCCCGGATCGGTGTTGATCCTGACCGGTTTCGCTCTCATTCACGAGTATTCACAGCAGTGGATTCCTGACCGCACCCCCGATGGAGAAGACCTGGTCGCAGACCTGCTGGGAATTGGAGTGGGGATCCTCCTCGCTGTGTGGTTGTTTCCGGCAAAAGGTTCAAAATCGGCGTGAATAATCGTTCGATCCCTCCGTCATCTTCATCCTGAGCCGATCCATCCGTGCCCGTTTCGTCGGGAAATGGGCAATTCTGTGTCCGTGGGTCGCCTGAGCCACTCCTCGCTCCCTTCCCGGCGGCTGGAGTGGTATCCTGAGAGTAGTCCCGCAGCTGCTCCACTCCCGCTGGAGTGGATTCAAAAAAGATCTGGAGGGCCGATGACGATCCCAACCCCCAAACGATTCCTATCGATAGGGCTGATGCTATTGGCACTCGTACTGGCTCCCCTTGAGATCTGGGGCCAGGTACCGTCACGAGGTGGTTCCACCCAGGTTCCTCGACCGAGCTCTCGACCCACTTCTCGTCCACAGGCGCGACCACAGGCGCGACCACAGGCCAGACCACAGGCCAGACCACAGGCCAGACCACAGGCCAGACCACAGGCCAGACCACAGGCCAGACCACAGGCCAGACCACAGGCCAGACCACAGGACA
>JABHOG010000119.1 GCA_018694835.1 Planctomycetota bacterium
CCGCTCCATTCCTCAAAGCGGTGCCCTGGGAAAGAACCCTCGAGGCGGCAAAGGCCCGATCGAGCCGAGACTCGCTGCCGATCGTCGCTTATTTCACCCGCTCCTACTCCCCCTGACCTCCATGTAAAGCACTGGAGGGGGGTCCTCTCCAGTCCCAATGGTGGAAAAAAGCAGCGACGAAATTTGTTCCCTATGTCAACATCAGTGCGCAGTTGAGCGACAAGCCAGACCAGGGGCTGTTGCGTGCCATCGGGGCTCGCTCTTTCCCGACCTGTGTCATCATGGATTCGCAAGGGAAGGTCATCCTTCGGAACGATACTGCCGGTGCCTTTCGCCCCACGAGCGAGACGAGATTGCGTGGATCCCTGCAAGTGGTTCAGGAACTGATCGATCTGCGTCAAGCGGTCAAAAAGGACCCGGGCAACCAGTCATCACTCGGCGCACTGAAAATCGTCGAGGCGATTCTCGAGGTTCAATCGACCCCTATCCAGCAACTCGATCAACTGATCGAGCAACCTGGAATCTCCGACAGCTTGCGTCAGCGCTATCAGCGCTGGCGTGGGGTCAAACCGATTTCCAAGGTGCTACAGGATTATGTCGCCATCGTCCGTACCATTCCAAAATCGGATACCGCGGGTCGGGGACGAGAGTTCCAGATCGCAGCGGGGAAAATACTCGAACTCCATCGCCAGGGACTTGAACTCAAGGATCCACGTGTCGGGATCTATTCCGACTACTGGAGACTGGTATTCGAGGGTGCGTTGACCCAAAAGGATCTCCCGGTGGCGCGAAAGGCTCACGAGATCTACCGCAAGGCGTTTGGCTCCCGGCCCGAGTTGAAGAGCAGGATCGATCGGATGAGCGTTAGGCTCGGACAGTTGAAGAAAAGTCTCGAGAAAGATCCAGCGGCCAGCCAGCAAGACGGAGGACGACGATGAGTGCCAAGGAATCATCGGTCGAGGTGATCGGAATGCCGCTGGACCACGGTGCAGGTCGCAGGGGAGTGTCGATGGGACCGACGGCGATCCGCATCGCTGGGCTCGAAGCGGCACTGAAGCGAGCAGAGATTCCATCGCACGACGGTGGGGACATCGAGATCCCCATCCCGGAAACTCGTGAGCCAGGTGATCCCTCACAACGATACCTCGAGGTGATCGAAACCGCCTGTTCCCGCCTCTGTGATCGAGTCTCGTCGACCCTGGCAGCAGGCCGGTTTCCGCTGGTTCTCGGGGGGGACCATTCGATCGCCATCGGAACCATCTCGGGAATCTCCGCACATCTTCGCGAGAAGGGATCCACCACCCCCCCGAAGGTGGGACTGCTGTGGTTCGATGCTCACGCAGATCTCAATACTCCTGATACGTCTCCTACCGGCAATATCCATGGTATGCCGCTGGCCTGCTTGCTCGGCAAGGGGCCAGAGTCGCTGGTCGGGATCGGCTACCAGGGTGCGAAGATCGCCCCTCACAGGGTCGCCCAGATCGGACTTCGCGAACTGGACCCCGATGAGAAGCGTCGCATCCTCGCCTCCGACATCTCCGCCTACACGATGGAAGATATCGATCGACGAGGTCTATCCGATGTTGTGGAGGAGGCACTCGCTACGGTGCTCGAGGATTGTGATCACCTCCATGTCAGTTTTGATATCGATGTCATCGATCCACGATTTGCTCCGGGGACAGGAACCGCCAGGCCGGGCGGCTTGACATATCGAGAAGCACACATGGCGATGGAAATGGTGGCAAAGACAGAGGAGGTCCGTTCCTTCGAGATGGTCGAAGTGAATCCGATCCTCGATGAAGGAAACAGAACAGCCGAGGTCGCGGTGGGAATCATCACCAGCGCCCTGGGCAAGTCGATCCTGTCCTGAATCCCGAATCCCGAATCCCGAATCCGGGATCGATTTACGGCGCAGGTGATTTTAATGTGGTTGAGGAAGGAGACTGGAGATGGTTGCAGCAGGAAATGACAGTGTTCCCGAGGGGTGGCCACCGCCGCCTGGCGGTAAGGGACGATCTCGAGGTCGAGGGGGAGGACTTCCCTTTGATCCGAAGAAGTTGCTGTGGCCGGTTCTGTTTCTGGTACTGGTGCTGATCGCTGGAGTCGCATTCGTCACTGGCGAAGGTGGGATCATCGATGTGGCGGACACCGAGGTGGCTATACTCATCAATTACTTCACCGGGGGAGAGGAACTGATCACCACCCCGGGACTGGTGATCTTCATTCCTTGGTTGCAGCAGGCCTATCTGTTCGATAAATCCCCCAACGAGTTCGTGATGGAGGGGTCGAAAGATGTCTCCTTCAATCATGTTCGGGAGTTGACTGTGAGGGCCAAGGACGGATCCAGTTTCCGTTTTGACACGCTGACCATCCAGTATCAGTTGCTCCCCTCGAGAACTGCAATTGTGCTCAACGATTCAGGAGATGCAGACGCATTCAAGCGCAATTGGATTCGTGCTTCGGCTCGATCGATCCTGCGAGATGAGTTTGGCAAGTACAGTAGTGAAGAGATTGCGGATCCGACCAGTTATGAG
>JABHOG010000120.1 GCA_018694835.1 Planctomycetota bacterium
CAACCCATCTCACTGCAACCCATCTCACTGCAACCCATCTCACTGCAACCCATCTCACTGCAACCCATCTCACTGCAACCCATCTCACTGCAACCCATCTCACTGCAACCCATCTCACTGTGTGGATCTTCCTCTGGGCAGCCCTCTTTGACCTGGCTATTCCCACATCCAGCTACGCCCAAGTCGCCGAAATATGTGCCAACGGTATCGACGATGACGGCGACACCCTCATCGATTGTGATGATCCCGACTGCACCTTCCCGTTGTTTTCTGACAGCAGCTACGGGAAGTCGGATAGCGCCGATGTCGCGCTGGGTGATCTCGATGGCGATGGCGATCTCGATGCTTGGGTGGCTAACTCCGACCAAGCCAACCGCGTGTGGACCAACCAGGGCGGCGATCAAGGCGGCACTCCCGGTACCTATGCCGACAGTGGCCAGGCTCTCGGCAACTCCAGGAGCGTTGGTGTCGCCCTCGGCGACCTCGATGGCGATGGCGATCTCGATGCTTGGGTGGCGAACTACAACTTCCAAGCCAACCGCGTGTGGATCAATCAGGGCGGCGATCAAGGCGGCATTCCCGGCACCTATGCCGACAGCAATCAGGATCTCGGTAACTCCAGTAGCGCCGATGTCGCCCTCGGTGACCTCGATGGCGATGGCGATCTCGATGCTTGGGTGGCAAACCGTAACACCCAAGCCAACCGCGTATGGATCAACCAGGGCGGCGATCAAGGCGGCACTCCCGGCACCTATGCCTACAGCGGCCAAGCCCTCGGTAACTCCAATAGCCGCGATGTCGCCCTCGGTGACCTCGATGGCGATGGCGATCTCGATGCTTGGGTGGCGAACATCAACTCCCAAGCCAACCGCGTGTGGATCAACCAGGGTGGCGATCAAGGTGGCACTCCCGGCACCTATGCCGACAGTGGTCAGGCTCTCCGTAACTCCAGTAGCACCGGTGTCGCTCTCGGTGACCTCGATGGCGATGGCGATCTCGATGCTTGGGTTGCGAACTACTCGGATAGCAACGGTTTCGGCCAAGCCAACCGCGTGTGGATCAATCAGGGCGGCGATCAAGGTGGCACTCCCGGCACCTATGCCGACAGCAATCAGGATCTCGGGAACTCGGATAGCATCGGTGTCGCTCTCGGCGACCTCGATGGCGATGGCGATCTCGATGCTTGGGTGGTGAACTTCTTCGGCCAAGCCAACCGCGTGTGGATCAATCAGGGGGGCGATCAAGGCGGCACTCCCGGCACCTATGTCGACAGCGGGCAGGCTCTCGGTAACTCCGAGGCCACCGATGTCGCCCTCGGAGACCTCGATGGCGATGGCGATCTCGATGCTTGGGTGACGAACTACTTCGGCCAAGCCAACCGCGTGTGGATCAACCAGGTTTCCTGTGAGGAAACCTCGTTCATCCGCGGCGATGTGAATGGCGATGGAGGCATCGACTTCAGCGACGCCGTCACCACCCTCGACTACCTCTTCACCGGCGGCACGATCCCCTGCGACAACGCCGCCGACAGTAACGATGACGGAACCCTCAACATCGCCGACGCCATCGCCCTGCTCAGCTACCTGTTCAGTGGTGCCTCTGCCCCACCGGCCCCCTTCCCCGACTGCGGCATCGACCCGACGGTGGACGCACTGGAGTGCGACGCTTTCGCAGCGTGTCCTTGATGAGATTGCGGATCTTGTTCGCCATTTTCATGCTGACCCAGCCACTCTTGGCCCGAACAAATCCATGTTATGGTGGTGGCCCGTGCGTAAATAGCGGACAAGTCGTGGGAGCGGGTATGGTGCGGGGAAACGGCGCGGGTCAGGTTAACCAGATCTACACCAGTGATCCCAGTGGCACCGGCAATCCCGGTGGAACCACGGCAATTCGGAGGCATGTTCAGTGAAGCCCTTCTCCTTCATCCACGCGGCGGACTTGCATATCGGTAGTCCGTTCAAGGGGATTAGTGTCGAATCCGCCGAAGTGGCGGAGCAACTGCAGAAGTCGACTTTTTCGGCGTTCGATGCTCTCATAAAGGCCTGTATCGATCACCAGGTGGACTTTCTTCTGGTGGCCGGCGATGTTTACGATGGCGCTGACCGCAGTCTCAGTGCACAGCTCCATTTTCGTGATGGTCTCAAGCAACTTGCGGATGCCGGAATCCGCTCCTTCGTGGTGCACGGCAATCACGACCCGCTGGATGGTCGTGTCAGCACAATAGAGTGGCCCCAGGAGGTTCACAATTTTGGCAAGGCCGCCGAAACCGTCACCGTCGAGGTGGACGGTGAGTCGGTCGCCTCGGTCTCGGGCATCAGCTTTCCGAAGAAGAATGTTGAAATCAACCTGGCGAAGAAACTCAAGCCCGGCCCCGACCATCTGTTCCAGATCGGTCTGCTGCACTGCAATGTCGGCAACGACACCGGTCACGATCCCTACGCTCCCTGTGAACTCGGTGAGTTGCAGTCCTCCGGTTTCAATTACTGGGCTCTCGGTCATGTCCATACCCGCACAAAACTCAGCGAAAATCCCTGGGTGGTCTATCCCGGCAACTCCCAGGGTCGATCCATCCGCGAGCAAGGCGCCCGCGGTTGCTACCTCGTCCGGGTCGATCGACAAAGCACTGCAGAGATGGAGTTCGTGCCTCTCGATGTGGTTCGCTGGCATCAAACCTCGGTGTCCATCCTCGACATCGAGAGCCTGGATGCCCTGGACCGTCGTCTCGTTGAAGTAGCGGAGGCTCTTCCTGAAGATGGCCGTGGCGTTGTCTGTCGCATCTCCATCGAAGGCCGCGGACCGCTTTACAAGGAGCTTCGCAACGAGGGAGCCGAAGCTGAACTGCTGCAACGAATCCGTCAGAATCTCGAGTCCTCTGATCCTCTGATATGGGTCCAGCGCATCGAGTTGAACTGCCTTCCCCAGGTCGATCTGCAGCAGCGTGCCGAGCAGGGTGATCTACTGGCTGAGGTCCTGACACTGGCGAATGAGACCGCTGAAAGCCCCGCGGCTCTTCAGCGGATCGAGGCCGACGCTCTCGACGGCCTGTGGAAGAACCTCCGTGCGAAGAAGGGGCTTGCGCCGCTCGACGACGCCGATATTCGCAAGATTCTCGACCAGGCCAAACTGCTCTGTCTGGATCTGCTGGAGGAAGAAGAATGAGAATCACCCAGCTGTCGATGGACGGATTCGGCGTCTTCAACGATGTCACCATCACGGACCTTCCTGCCGGTCTCATTCTGTTTCTGGGCAATAACGAGGAGGGGAAGTCGACCCTCCACGGCTTCGTACAAACAGTGCTCTTCGGCTACCCGGACCGCCGCTCTGGCAAAAAATACTACCCTCCCCTCAGCGGGGGTAACGCCGGCGGCCGACTTCATCTCGATACCGATACCCGCGGCCTCGTGACCGTTGCACGCACCGATGGGCCCAAGAGTGGCGCAGTCGTCCTCACCTTCGAAGACGGTGAAACCGGAAGCGGCAACTCCCTGGAAAAGATTCTCGGCGGCACCAACCAGACGATGTTCCAGAATCTGTATGGCTTCAGTCTCACCGAGCTCCAGTCGATCGAGACCCTGACGAGCGAAGAGGTTCGCGATGTCATCTACGGCGCAAGCCTGGGAACGGGACTTCGAACCCTCACCGACGCCCGAAAGCGACTGAACAAGCGCATGGAACACCTCTTCAAATCCGGTGGATACAAACCGGAGATGAACGTACGACTCAAGGATCTCGAAGAAACGCGCAGGCAACTCAAGGAAGCCAAAACTGGCGTCGGAGAATACGAGATCACCGGCGAAGAAATCGACCGCCTCACCACTGAAATCGCGAAGAATAGTGAAGAGATTGGCCGCGCTCGCGAGCGTCAGTCTCGCGTCGCCGCATGGATAAAATTGTGGGACGACTGGATCGCCCTGCAGCAGGCCGAAGCAGGGATCAAAGATCTGGATCCGAAGGTCGATGACTTCCCCGAGGATGGTCTCACCAAACTGGCGGAAATAAAAAATCGACTCAAGCGCCAACAGACCGATCTCCAGGACACCGAAGATGAACGCAAGAACAAGGGCCAACAGCTGGAAGAGCTGAGTTACGACGAAAATCTGCTGAAACAGAGCGCCGAGATCGAGGGCCTCATCCAGGGTCTCGAGACGTTCGAGAAAAACAATGCAAACATCCCGGTTTTCGAGGTTCGCGTCCGGGAGTCTCAAGCTGGAGTGGTGGCGGTTCTCAAAGAGCTTGGTGCCGGCTGGACCGAGCAACGGGCGCTGGATCTGGACAGGTCAGCGCATGTCAAGGAGGAGATCGCCGAGCACAAGAGGAATCTTGAGCAGCATGAGGAAAACTCCAAGACCCTTACCGCCAAGCGAGACAGTCGGGTTACAGCATTCGAAGAGTCGCAGGAGGACCGGAACCGGGCCTGTGAAAAGATCGAGGAACTGAAGGATGCCGATCTGGATGTCGATCGCGCTGTTCTGGAGCGTCTACGCAACGGCAAGAAGCAGTTCTCCAGCGTGCTTGCCGACCTCCCACTGATCCAGACTGAACGCGAGGAAGCGTCGAAGGCGATGATCCGCACCCTGCGTGAGATCGACCCGGGTTGGTCGTTGCAGGATCTCGAGAAGGTGGATACCTCCCTGCCAGCCCGGAAACGGATCGAGCAATTCGATCAGCAGTTTGGAGATGCGCAAAACGACGTCCGTTCTGCCGAGGCTCGGCTCAATATCGCCGAGGACGCGATCTTGAATCACCGGCGAGCCAGTGACGAGAAGCAGGCTTCTCTTGTGGCTCTGGGTGGCGCCAGTGATGAGACCTCCGCTGTCAAGACCCGGCTGAAGATGACCCGTGAACTTCGCCAGAGCGTTCGCGACCGTCAGGCGGTTGAAGGGCAGCTGGCTGTTGCGAACCAGCAGCAAGAGTGGATCGGGGCCAGGCATGGTCCCGATCATGTTCCCGATACCGGTCGGTTTCTGCAGTTCATCGCCGTGATCGTCGCGGTCGTCGGGGTACTCCTGTTCATGGCCTTTTCCTCGATGGATCAAGTGATGTACGCCAACGCGTCAGTGATCGGGGCGGGCTTGATCACTCTCGTGCTCTTACTTCGGAACAGGACCCGGTCTCAGCCCTCGAGTGCCGACCGGCGCTCTGAAGGGGAGTCGACCGGTCCATCGAAGCACATCGAAAAGCTGAAGGAGCAACTCGGTGAGATGAAAGCCACCATCGAAGCTGTCCAAAAGCAGCTGAAAGTCAGCGGTTCTCTGGACCTGGCTGCTGTCGATCAACTCGCCGACGAAACCGAAGAGCAACTGCGCCTGGCCCACGATCGCGATGGTCGAATCAAGGACCTCAGACAATCCGAGAAGGATCGAGACGCTGCGAAGGACACACTGGAAACGGTGCAGAAGAAAGTTGCTGACACTGCCAAGGAATGGCAAGAGCACGCACGGTCACTCGGATTGCCCGCCGCCATCATGCCCTCTACCGCTGGTCTGGTTTTCGAAAAGGTAGAAAAGGCCCTGGGTGAAAAACGCGGAATCGAAGGGATCTGTCGCCGCATCGAAGAAATGGAAAACTGCCGGACTGACTACTTGAACGTGATGTCGAAGGTGCCACGTCTCGAAATAGTTCTCGAGGACAAGGATGACGTGATTCATACCGCGCTCAACAAGTTCTTGGCTGAAGTCGACCAGCAGGAGGAGCGGCGTGGAAAGCTGGAGAGAGCTCGGGATGCTCTTGGAGAGGCTGAAAAGCGAACTTCTGCCGCGGATGATAAACGCGTCCAGTCCGCGGCCGACTTGAAGGAGGCGCACAAGGTGCAGAGCAGTGCCGAAGATGCCTGGAACCAGTGGCTCGCGGATCACGACATGGATTCGGGCTGGTCCCCCGTCACCGCAAACCATGCACTCGATCGTGTCATCCGCCTGGTCGAGA
>JABHOG010000020.1 GCA_018694835.1 Planctomycetota bacterium
GTGCCTGCTCGGACTGATTCTGCTCACCACCGGAGTCACCCTGCGCTGCATCATCCAGGGGCGTCCGCCAGTCACCACTCTTTACGAGACGATTCTCTTCATCACAGCCTGTTGTGTTGGTACTGCGCTGGTCATCGAATCCCTCGATCGGCGCAAGATCGCTCTCACCATGGCCACAATTCTGGGATCGATCGGCTGCTTCCTCTCGATGAAATACGAGTTGAAGGAAGCGATCAGTGCAGGTGATACGATGCCCAGCCTGGTTGCCGTACTCGATACCAACTTCTGGCTGTCGACCCATGTCACATCCGTCACTCTCGGATATTCGGCGGGATTGCTCGCCGCGGCCATCGCTCATGTATGGGTGATCGGTAAGATCCTTGGTCTTCGCAAGAACGACAAGGAGTTTTACAAGAGCATCACCAGGATGGTCTACGGCACCATCTGCTTTGGACTCTTCTTCAGCATCGTCGGAACCATTCTCGGTGGAATCTGGGCCAATTACTCCTGGGGCCGCTTCTGGGGCTGGGATCCCAAGGAGAATGGTGCGCTGATGATCTGCCTGGCAGAGTTGATCATCCTTCATGCACGGATGTCCGGGCTGGTGCGGGAACGTGGTTTCCACCTGCTGGTACTGGTCAATGGCATCATCGTGGCATTCTCCTGGTGGGGAGTGAACCTACTGAATGTCGGACTTCACTCCTACGGATTTACCGACGGAATCCAGAAGATGTTGAACTGGTTCTATGGAGTGGAAGGGGCATTGATCGCTCTCTGCCTGCTGATGGGGTGGATCCATTCCAGAACGGTTTCCAACTCCTCTGGAAAGACACCCCGGGAGAAATGATGGACCTGCTGTCCGTTCCACCACGCTGCGTGGTCTTCGATCTGGACGGAACTCTGATCGAATCCATCGATGACATCACAGATTCGGTCAATTCGATTCGCACCGAGCGTGGAGCGGAACCCTGTTCGAGGGAGCATGTCCGCGCTGCGGTCGGACATGGTGCACGAGTCCTCTGTGACAAGATCCTGCTCGACATCCTGAATCCCGATGAACCGATGGAACAATTGTTCCACCAGTTTCGAGCAAACTACTGCCAGATCGCCAGCGATCACTCCCGCGACATCGGTTGGTTACCGGGAACCATCGAGTTTCTCGACCACCTGCGTGCTACCGGTGTCCCGATGGCGATCCTGACCAACAAACCGCGAATCGTCACGGACCAGTTGCTACCTCGCCTCGACCTGCAAGGTCCCTGGCAAGCAGTGATCTGCCCCGAAGATGCGGGGATCCCCAAACCCGATCCTACCGGGCTTCTTTCGATTCTTCACTCCCTCGATTGCAAAGTTGAGGATGCGATCATGGTCGGAGATTCTGCCGTCGATTTTGCCACGGGCATCGCCGCTGGGGTTCGAACCGTCGGCCGAAGAGGTGGCTATGGTATCGCTTCTCCACCGGAACCAGATGTGTGGGTCGATCAACTGGTCGAGTTGATCAGGTAGTAAACTGAAAAGAGGATCGCCTTGAGTACCGCCACCACAGGGAAACGAAAACTGAAGAAGGCCTTCCAGGATGAACAGGAACGACTGTGTCTCGGCAGTCATCTGTCCGTTTCCGGAGGCAGTTGGAAGGCGGTAGAAGAAGCGCAACAACTGAAGCTACGATCGCTGCAGATTTTTACCAAGAACGCCAGTCGCTGGGTGCAGCGGCCGATCGAAGAAAAAGATGCTCTGAGATTTCGCGAAGCGGTAGTGGAGTGGGGCTCTCACCCGATCAGCAGCCATGATTCCTACCTGATCAACCTCGCATCCCCCAAGGAGGAACTGTTCCAGAAATCGATCGATGCCTTCTCCGATGAAATCGAACGAGCGCAGATGCTGGGCCTCGATTTCCTGGTGATGCATCCAGGTGCACATGTCGGTAGTGGAGTCGATGCCGCCATCGATCGCATCGCCGCTGGCATGCTCGAATGCTTCCAGAGGGTGCCCCATCAAAAGACCCGGATCCTGCTCGAGAACACCGCCGGGGGCGGCACGACCATGGGGCGCTCCTTTGATGAGTTGAGTGACCTGTTGGCGGCGATCGACACTCCCGAACGAACCGGCACCTGTCTCGACACCTGCCACATGTTTGCGGCAGGTTACGAACTGCGTACCGCTGAGGGGTATCAAGAAACGATGCAGCAACTGGACCGCACCATCGGTTCCCGACGAGTCTTCGCCCTGCACCTCAACGATAGCAAGGGCGACCTCGGCAGCCATCTCGATCGTCACATGCACATCGGCGAGGGACTGATCGGGAAAAATGGCTTCGAACAAGTGATGAACGATTCGCGGTTCGATGGAGTACCCAAAATACTGGAAACCGCCAAGGAGGACGATATGGATCGCAAGAACCTGACACTCCTGAAGCGCCTCGCCAGGAAGACTCCAACAGCATGATTGAATCCTCAGACGATGCCGAGATCGAGTGTGTGCCCCTTCTCCAGGGAGGAACTTCCGGCATCCGAGATGCCGCACGGTTGCTGGAATCCGCCGGGATCACGCCCATCATCACATCGGTTCCCGGTGGCTGAGGAACCAAACTGGTCCTCGCGGTCGCGAAGAAAGATGCTCCGGTTGCGGCGGCAATTTTGCAAAAAAAGGCAGAACAGGAGTGGGAATCATCCACCGACACCTCCGACGACAACGTCTCCGAAGATGCCTGTCCCGCCTGCGGAACGACCGCAGCTGATTCGGAGACCTGTCCCGACTGCGGACTTCGACTGAGGTGATTCCTCCGAGAAAGGCAAACGGATGAACTCCATCGTTCTTGCGCTGACGATGCTCTGCGCCAATCCAGCAGTGGGAGTCGCTGCCAGCCCTGAGTCAGTAACGTTGTCCGGGATCCAGGATCCGGAGTCGGACCAAAAACTGCGCAAACAACAGTTGCGTGGCGAGTACGGGCGCTATCGCGCCAACAATGATCTCACCTATTACCACCTCGACATTCGAGTATCACCCGAGACCAAGACGATTGGTGGCAAGGTGACCGTTGGTTTTCGAATGCTGACAGACGACCACCGAATCCAGCTCGATTTGAACAGTGAACTCTCGGTCGACAAGATCGTGCTCGATACCGAGGAGCTTCCCTTCGAGCGCGAGTTCAA
>JABHOG010000121.1 GCA_018694835.1 Planctomycetota bacterium
AGCAGATGGAGTGGTTGAAGAAGCAACTCGAAAGCCACCAGGGTCCGATGCTGGTCGTCTGCCACCAGCCACTGGCGGGACCTTCCTGCATCGACAATGCCGAGCAGGTGCAGACGATCCTCAACAGCGCTGCCGATCGGATCGTTCTCACCATCAACGGACATACTCACATCGATGATCTGATTCGTGCCGGAGATGTCACTCACCTGCATATCAACTCCGCCTCCTACCAATGGGTCGGAGGAGATCACAAAAATATCAGTTATCCCGCAGAAGTTCACGCAGCCCATCCATGGATCGGTCACACCTGCCCCTATCGAGAATCACTGTTCACGACCTTGACCTTTGATCCAAAAAATGGCTCGGTGCAGATCGCTGGCAAGAAGACCGAGTGGGTCGGAAAATCTCCAGAACAAGTGGGAGTCGCCAATCAACCGGGTGTCATCGATGGTCAGCAAGTGGTCCCCGAGATCCGACCAAGGAAGATCGAGCGCTCGGCCAGAAAATGAATGCCGAATAGTTCATCCAGCAGTTCATCGAGCAGTTCATCGAGCAATACGGGCCGATCTCGATGGAGGAATACGACCCAAATTGACAGCCACCGAGTCGATTCCACGCTATCCTGATACTTCAACATCGACACTGATCGTCGATTTCTGATCGACCAGTACCGATCAGCAAACTGGATCCAGTATTGAGGAGTTACAACGATGGAAGCTGGAATAGTTGGTCTGCCCAATGTGGGCAAGTCGACCCTCTTCAATGCGCTGACCGCCGCCGGGGCTCACGCGGCCAATTACCCCTTTGCCACCATCGAACCCAATATTGGTGTCGTGCCGATTCCCGATCCCAGACTTGCCATCCTCCGTGACCACATCGAGACGCAGAAACTGATTCCCACCTCGTTGAAGATCGTCGACATCGCAGGCCTGGTTCGAGGTGCCAGCACCGGGGAGGGTCTCGGGAACAAGTTTCTCAGCCATGTCCGTGAAACCGATGCCATCATCCAGGTGGTGCGTTGCTTCGAGGAAGCCCCGGGCGGCGAAGAGATTACCCATGTCGATGGCACGGTCGATCCGTTGCGAGACATCGAAACCATCGAAATCGAACTGGTGCTGGCAGATCTTCAGACGGTCGAAGGTGCCCTCGATAAAGCGAAGCGTGCGGCGCGCAGTCGCGAAGATGAAGCGATCCTACGACTGGCGCTGCTGGAAAAGTTACAACCGGTACTGGCGGAAGGCCGCCCCGCTCGAGAGGTCGATCTTGGATCCGATCCGCGTACACCCGGTGTACTCAAAGGACTGGGACTCATCACCACCAAGAAACAGATGTTCGTCATGAATGTCGCCGACGACGACGCACTCGGTGAAGGAACCATGGCCAAATCGGTGCGAGAACTGGCCAGAGAACGCGGCAGTCAAGCGGTGCCCGTCTGCGCACGGATCGAAGAGGAACTCTCGGATCTCGATGAAGCCGATCGCGTCGAGATGCTCGCCGACTACGGCATGAATGAACCGGCACTGGCCAAGTTGGCACGTGCCACCTACGAACTGCTCGGACAGCAGTCCTTCTACACCGCCGGCGAGAAGGAGATCCGCGCCTGGACCGTGGCCAAGGGAGCCACCGCTCCGGAAGCCGCCGGTGTCATCCATACCGACTTTCAACGCGGCTTCATCCGCGCCGAGATCTACTCGATCGCCGACATGGAACATTACAAATCGGAAAAGGCGATCCGCGAGGCAGGGAAGCTACGCGTCGAGGGCAAGGACTACATCATGCAAGATGCCGATGTGTGCCACTTCCTGTTCAATGTTTGAGAGGCTTACAGAGTGATTCGTTTCTCGATCCTTTTCTTGATCCTCGGTTCCTCCCTTTGCGGCTGTGCCGGTAGTCACGATCTCGTCGAACAGTACGGCGGCATGCGGGATGTCCTTCGGATGGGAAACACGCAATCGCGCATATCTTTTGCGGAGATGCGCCAGCAGCCTCATGCCATCGGCGTCGGTGCGCTGACCGGTCTAGAGGGGGAGATCACCGTCTTCGATGGCCAGATCTTCGTCGCCACCACACCCGATGGCATCCGCGCTTCCACCACCAGCGCTGATACAAACCCCGGTTCAGCAACTCTGATGACCCTCGCTCATGTCAAAACCTGGCATCAAGACCCGCTCCCGGACTCGCCTTCACTCGAGCAATCCATCGAGGAGGTCGCCAGATCTCACGGCATCGACACCGACAAACCCTTTCCATTTTTTATCGAGGGAGTCGCAAGTAGTTATCAGATTCATGTGATCAACGGGTACTGCCCCGTTGCAACACCAGATCTGGCTCCTGAGGATCAACCGTGGCGGCAGCATGGCGCATCGACAGCACTGCGAGTGGTGGGCTTCTTCGCCAGAGATCAACATGGAGTGATGACCCATCACGGTTCAAATCTACATATCCACGCCATCATCGTGAACGGAGATGAGTGGATCTCCGGCCATCTCGATGAGGTCGAGATGGCCGAAGGTGCCACCCTTTCGGTTCCGGTCGTCGAAGAAACCGGGCCGCGCTACTGAGCCACCAGCTCAATCTCCTGCAACCAGTACCGCATACTGGGGAACGCCACAGCCGTAGATATCGCACCCTCCCATCAACTGGCTGAGTTGAGCCTCCATAACTTCTGGGTCATCGGATGCAGGGCCATGACTGCGAACGAACAGATGAATCTCAGCATTGTCCATGTCGGTCAGACCAGGCCCGGTGACGATCTCACCGGCAGGTTCGTTTTCGATAACCAGCGCTTCGAACTCGAGTTCTCCATCTTCATCTGCAATCAGGCCAACACCGGTCCACAAGATCGACCAACCATCGACACCGAAGTCAGAGATGTCACAGTCCCCATCACATTCTTCCGGATCATTGAAAACCCCAGCCCAGATGGTGTAGGTGAATCCAGACTCGAGACCGGAAGTTTCCGCCTCGATGAAGAATCCATCATCGAACTGCTCGTAACGGATCTCGGATCCGGCGATGGCATCACCGGAAGCGGAATTGTTGAGGGGGCTTCCGATCAAGAACTCGACAAATGAGTACTCGTCGTCATCGTCATCGTCATCGTCATCGTCGTCGTCATCGTCATCGTCGTCGTCATTGTCGTCATTGTCGTCGTCATCGTCGTCGTCGTCAGCCACCAGAAAAGCGTACTGAACGTCGTTGCAGCCGAACTCATCGCAGCCACCGCCAAAGGTGGAGAGCTGTGCTTCCAGCAGATCTGGATCATCATAGGCAGCGGCACCGTGATGACGGACGATGAGGTGAATCTCGGCGTTTCCTGCATCGGTGAGGCCATCACCCATGAGGACCTCTCCTGCCGGGTCCCATTCCATCAAGACCGCTTCGAACTCTGCTTTTCCATCTTCGTCCGCCACGAACCCGATGCCGGACCACAACGCTGAGAACTCCGAGTTGGAACCCATGTCGTCGAAGATGTCACATTCTCCGTTACATCCATCCGGGTCGTTGTAGACGAGAGCCCAAATGGTGTAGGCGTGACCAGGAAGCAACTCAGAGGTTTCTCCTTCGATCACCACACCACCATCGATCCGTTTCAGTTCCACTTCTGTGTCGTCCACAGAACCACCGATTATCGGCTCCGGGGGAGCGGCGGTCGGCGTGAAGTTGAGGAATGAAACGTCGTCATCGTCATCGTCATCGTCATCGTCATCGTCATCATCGTCATCGTCATTGTCGTCGTCGTCGTCGTCGTCGTATTCAGCGACCAAAACGGCGTACTGAACGTCATCGCAACCAAACTCTTCACAACCACCGCCAAAGGTGGTGAGTTGTGCATCCAGTAGGTCGGGATCATCGTAAGCCGCAGGTCCGTGATATCAGATGATGAGGTGGATCTCGGCATTCCCTGCATCGGTGAGACCAGCACCCATGAGGACCTCGCCTGCGGGCTCGCCCTCCATGATGACAACTTCGAACTCAGCTTCTCCATCTTCGTCCGCCACGAATCCGATGCCAGTCCACAGTGCTGCGAAGCCTGAATCGGGACCGATGTCGTCGGCGATCTGGCACCCATCGTTACACCCCGCCGGATTGTTGAAAACGAGAGCCCAGATGGTATAGACGTGATCGGGAAGCAACCCCGAGGTTTCTCCTTCGATCACCACACCACCATCGATCCGTTCCAGTTCCACTTCTGTGTCGTCCACCGGACCACCGATCACCGACTCCGGGAGCGGATCGACCAGTGTGAAGTTGAGGAATGAAACATCGTCATCCGCAAATACTGTAGATCCAAGTAATAGAAAAACGCTGCACGCAAGAATAGTAACTCGATACATGAAGACCTCCTTTGAAGGAAAATAGAAGTTGATCCACTGGGTGGAATTAGTTTCGAGAATGTGAACCAAGTGCCATTCACTCAGTTTGGCACCCAATTGAACCGGTGCTTCTACGAATATCAGATTTCCACCAGCCATCGGACACACTTCCTGGCTGGATTAACAACATTTCAAGCAACGGTTCGCTAGCGCACCTCTTCGACTGCCCCTCTCCGGCCGATTCCACCGCTGAATCCACCGCATGACCCTGCTCGATCTCCAGCGATACATGAGATTCCATTGGAGCGATGACACTCGAATAGTTGCGGATAGCGTCATCGACTGGATTGGCGAATCAGAGAATCCTGACGCGGTCGCCGGAACGGTTCACTGTATCCAAACGTCTATTCAGACAACACTGGAACCGCCATCGATAGAATTTAGTATGGTCCGGAAAGCCGCAATGTATCGACAGGAGTTACGATGTCCACCATTCAACGAGCCATACCGCTGGTACCCATCACCAGGACCCGCTGGTGGATTACCTTTTTCACGCTTCTGCTCCTTCAACCCCAACCGCTTCTGGCGGGAAAAGTACCCTACTCGCCTGAACAGTTGAGGTCGCTCTCCACAGTGATCGCTACCGGCACGGTGGTGGCGATGGAACACCGTCTCATCGCAGATAATAATGGTGTTCTGACACGTCGCTGGAGGGCGACCGTTCGCCCCGACAAGGTCGAGAAGGGAACAGTTCCACCCGGGAATCTGTTCTTCAGTTATCTCACCAGTGGTGGGGGATCTATCATGGTGATGTGCGGACCGGCACAGGATCCGGCACCGGAGATCGGGGATCGAGTGCGTGCCCATGCAGAATCCATGGTGATGTTCGAGGACCAGAATGTCTATCCGATGCTGGCTCCCAATGGCTGGGAAATCACCGATTCCAGCGGGCGAACTGGAGTGGCCGCGACCAGCAGAGATGATGAAAATCTGACTCTCTTCGAGGTGGTGCGAGCCATCACCACTGGCGAACGGCAGAGGTTGCTCGAGTATGCTAGCAAGCACAACATGCCGCTGTCGATGCCGATGAAACTGCTGCTGAGTCCCTTCGGCCTAGCAGTCTTGATACTGATGCCAATCATCTCCATGAGCTTGGTCGTGTGGGTCTGGAAAAGACGAGGCAGAGACAGCCTCCGTAAGCAACGCAATCAAGGCGATTCTCGGTTGGATCCGCCCCACACGCCATGAAGGGTTCCGGTGACACAGCCGTGCCCGAGCGGAGATAGCCGAGCGTGTAGATGGCTTCTGCAATGTTCTGTTGAAGACAGGAGTCAACAGTGGATTCCGTAAGGGGGCTTACCTCAAGACTTGCTCGATCACACTCTCGAGTTCACTGATCATGAATGGCTTTTGCAACCGGGCTTTGAAACCGTAGGCTTCCGGAGAAGCGAGCGTAGAATCATTGCCGTATCCACTCGCCACGATGACGCTTACTTTTGAATTTATTTCTCTCAATTTCTCGAACGCCCAACGACCGCCAAACCCGCCCGGAACTGTGAGGTCCACGACCACCAGGTCAAATGCGTGGTCAGTAACGAAGGCCTTCTGATACGCTGCAACACACTGCTGGCCATCCGAGGTCTCTTCCACCTGATGCCCCAAGGTTTCCAGCATCATCCTCAGCACATCGCGGACCTCATCATTATCATCCATGATCAAGATACGATGATGGCGTTTCTCTAATGAGGGACTCTCAGTAGTTTTCACACCGTGTATGGATTTATTACTGCAAGGAAGGGCGATACGAACCGTCGTCCCCTGCCCGATGGTGCTCTTGATACTCAACCTCCCATGATGACGTTGGATGATCCAGAATGCGGTACTCAACCCCAGGCCAGTTCCGTCCGTCTTGGTGGTGTAATAAGGGTCGGTCACCAGGTCAATCTTGTCGTCTGGAATCCCGCAGCCTTGGTCTTCGAATTCGATGACCGCAGCATTCAAGTCGCCATTCACTTCCGATTCCTCAGCAAGAGAACCATGTGACACTCGAATCGACAGTTCCCCTCCACCAGGCATCGATTGCTCCGCATTGATGATCAAATTTCCAAACACTTGGTGTATTTGACCAACATCCACTTCCACCGCAGGAATACTGTGGTCGATATCAAAGTGAACCTTCAACTTGGAACCATGAATGTTCATTTCAGAGGCTTCCTCAATCAGGTCCACAACCGAGGCGATCTCCGTTCTTGGAGCCCCTCCCTTGCTGAAGGTCAACATCTGTTTGGTGATGTCGCTGGCCTTCATGCAAGCCTTGATGGCGATTTCAAGTTCTGATTTTACCAACTCTGTCGACCCGAGTTTGATCTGCGCAATGTCGAGATTGCCCATGATGATCGAAAGGAAATTGTTGAAGTCGTGGGCCAGGCCGCCCGCAAGCCGGCCGATCGATTCCAGTCGCTGAGACTTGGTCAGTTCTGTCTCATGACGGCGACGAGTGGTGTAATCCTCGAGGGTGCAAAGCAACCCGCCGTCAGCCAGCTTACAGATCTTGGTGTTCATCCAGACCAACTCATCTCCAGAGCCTCGAACTCTGAGCAGTTTATCTTTCTCGGTCGAATCGCCGCTCAATACCGATTCGAGCAAAGCAGTCCAACGGTTCCGATCCTCGGGGTGGATGAAATGAATCACAGCGAGTCCGCAGATCGAGCAGTCGCTCGGGTTCGCAGGAACAGTTCCCCACAGCTTTTCTCCGGCGGTATTGGCGTACTGGATGCAAAATGCCTCGTCGAGCAAGATCACAACTTCCGGAAGTGCCGCCAGGATTGCTTCCTGGCGAACCTTTCGAGCCGCGATTTCCTCGACGAGGCGATGTTGCGCATCTACTTCTCGATCGAGAGGGATGAGACCCTCTTGACTCATACCTTTACGCCGACTTTCTGGATGAAGCCGTTGTGGTCCATCACTTCTGCGAAGTATGGGAACAACTCATTGCAGAACATGTCCTGCTCGACCTGAGTGCGACCGGATACGCAATCGGAAAGAACAACGACATTGTAATCTTCAGCAGCCTTCATGGCGGTGGCATTCACGCAGAGAGAAGTCACTGCTCCACAAACGACGACCGTTTCAATGCCTTTGTCCGCAAGAACCTGGGCAAGATCGGTGTTGCTGAATGCGTTGAAACCGATTTTTCCCGGAACCTCGACGATCCATTCTCCGAACTTCGCAATCGCATCGATGATCTCAGCACCCTTGCTACCCGCCTTGAATGCTTCGGCTTCCTTGATCATCTTCAAGATCCCGATCGGGTTCTCCAGCTCGTTGTGGTACTCACTGAATGCGATCGGAACAGAGATGATGGTCATCCCCGATTCGACAGCTGCGTTGAGCAGAACTTCAGTGTTTGCAACGGTTCCACTGACTGCACTCGACTCTTCGATGACACTGTTGAAAAGACCGTCACTGTCAAACCAGTCGCGCTGATAGCCGACCAAAAGGATCGCCGTCTTCGCAGGATCGTAACTGGACATCAAAACTCCCATCTCTTGCCAGAATCTGGCAAATTCTCAATTCCTGTCCCCCGATGGCAACGTTGCCACAGGTGGAAATTCTCATTACAATTCTTGGTCCCCTGGCTTGCTGGAATCTCACTCCTGTTGAAACAAGGGCACCCGGCTCAACGCATATATGCGCGGACCGGTTCCCCGTTCCTCAGCAAATCATTCATTTCGAAGGGGAGATGGTTCCTGATGCAGGGATTGCCTGGAAACCAGCGCACAGTCGGTCATGCGACCATCGAAAAGGCCTGATCCGGGTTCAGAGGTACCCCTTTGATCCTTATCGATCCGCGACGGGAAGTTCAGGGCGCTTCACGTGATAAGCGGTCGACCGTTGCCAGGCACTTCCCAGTGCCACCAGTCTTGCTTCATCGTATGGGTGTCCGATGATCGTCAGCGCTCGCGGCATCCGGTCCTCCTGAAAACCACAAGGAGCCACCAAACTCGGATGGCCGGTCAAATTGGTCACGCCCAGCGTCTTGAAATCACCTGCCGGCGCCAGGTATGCATCGACCCCCGACAAGGCCGAGGCCATTTCCCGCATCAGCATCGTGCGAAGCCTCTGGGCACGGATGTATTCCACCGCTGGAATCAGGCGGGCAGCACGAAAACTATTGGGCCAAGCTTGTGGTCCCTGTTCGACCAACTCATCATCCAGATCACTACAGGTCAACTCATCGAAAGCTGCCGCACTCTCGGCAAAGAGGATCGTCATCATTGGCCACACCGGATAATCGGGCAGTTCTATCTCTACCAGTTCGGCTCCCAGTTCCCTCAGCTCATCGAGTACGGTTTGATGATCCTCGGCTCGTTCAAACGCTGCGGGAGAGTAGCCGATCTTACAGCCCACAATCGACATCGATCCCGGCACTTCGAAAGGGCGGTCCACTCCGTCGAGATCGAGACCATCGGCTCCTTCGATGGCGTCGAGTACCAGCGCGGTATCTTGCAAACTACGACAGATGGGGCCGATCTTGTCCATCGTCCACGAGAGCGCCATCGCGCCAAATCTGGACACCCGACCAGCGGTCGGCCGCAGTGATGAGTTGCCGCAACGGGTCGACGGACTGACGATGGAACCAAGAGTTTCTGAACCGATGGCAAAGGGAAGCGCACCCGCACCCACGGCAGCCGCCGAACCGGCGGAAGAACCGCTCGATCCATGCTCCATATTCCATGGGGAAAGAGTTTTCCCGCCGTACCAGACGTCACCCATCGCCAGGGCGCCGAGAGTCGTCTTGGCCACCAGTACTGCCCCAGCTTCGTCGAGTTTTTTGACCACCGTCGCATCGACCTCGATCACCTGGTCCTTGTAGGGTGTCGCTCCCCAGCTGGTCCTGGTTCCCTTCACCGCACAGAGGTCCTTCACTCCATAGGGGATTCCATGCAAAAGTCCCCGGTACTTTCCAGCGGCCAGCTCCTCATCGAGAGTCTTCGCCTGCTGCAGCGCACGATCCTCGGTATAGGAGATGACGCAATGCAACATCGCATCGACTTCCCTCAGCCGATCCAGGAACAGTCGGGTCATCTCCAAACAGGAAACCTGACGCGAATGGATCAGAGATGCCAGCACCGGAATCTCCGCCCACAGCAACTCGCGCAGATCATCTGGTCGCTTCACATCCGGCAGTGCTTCTCGAGCAATCATCAGGCCCATGGTGGAAACACGATTCGTCTCCAGCGGCCTGAAGATGAAGGCGGGCGCCACGGAATTCTCGATGGACCGCTCACCCATCGCTGCATATTCGTTGAGACGGTCGAGAACCACCGGAAGCATCTGTGCCAGTTCCGAGTCGGTGAACTGAAGACCCACCACTGCCAACGCCTGGCGCAGTGCCTTCTCATCGATGGAGGCCGACTTGTCCGCCTCTCCTGAGGTCTGCGGTTCATCCGGAACTGCGGGCCCTCCACCCTGTGATGCCAGTGGAGAGTGGAGCACCAACACCAATCCAAGAATCATCATCGATTCTCCCTCTTCATTTCGCCATCCAGATGATGGTCACCATCATGGCGGCCCAGGCGAGCCAAGCCACGACAGCGATCTTTAGCCAAGTAGTGGAGCTCAATTTCACATCTGCCATCTAGATTTCATCCTTTCAGCAACAAGGACTGCAATTCACCCAGATCGTAATTGTCGAGGCACATCGGAGATCCTACATCTCTCCAGCGAAGGCAGCCGCAATGGAATTGTTCCTGTTTGGACTCAAGATCTGCCCTTCGCAGGCGAAGAATCCAATCGATCACCGGAAAAGCCAGTTCCGACCAGGGGATCTCCGACCAGCAGAACCACCTCACCTCGAGACTCTCCACGCCCGCTCCTACTTCAGTGCTGTTCAATCGAGCCAGGAACATCTCGTGGACCTGACCGATTCGAGTCAGGTCGATGCGGGCAAAGGGGCGCACGATTTCCACATCTGCGAGGGCTTCCTCCTTCGTTTCTCGTGCCGCACCTTCCGCCAGAGATTCGTTCATCTCGAGGAATCCTGCCGGCGGGGTCCAGAGACCCAGAGCAGGTTCGATCGCGCGGCGACAAAGAAGGATCTGATCGTCTCTCTCGATCAGTGTTCCCACCACGATCTTGGGATTGCGATAATGAATCTTTCCACATTGAGGACAGACTCCACGCAATCGATCCTCATCCTCGGGGATCTGCTCCACGAGCATGGTTCCGCACGAAATACAGTGGATCGGAACATCCACGATCAACTAAATTTTCTTTTCCTCATCGAGACCTCCAGTGCGAAGGCTCGCAGAGGAACTGCTCCCGGGCAAGGTTCTCGTTTCCATGTAGCCAACGGACTCCGGGTATGAAATCCTCCTACCCACTGGAACCGACCGAAAGGAATCGCCGAATGACCCCACTGACTCGCTGGATGCTGCTGACTGTCATCGCCTGCACCGGTTGCTCGAACCTACAAAAAACCGAGCCGAGTGCCGCTCCTTCATTTGTAATCATCCTCGCCGATGACCTGGGCTGGGCCGATGTTTCCTGCCAGGGAAGCCCCTGGAAGACTCCCGCCATCGATGCCCTCGCTGCCGATGGCATCCGCTTCACCCGCGCGGCCTCCAATGGTCCCAACTGTGCTCCGAGTAGAGCGTGTCTGGTGACCGGAACCGATGTCACCCGTCACGGGATCTTCACGGTTCGCCCGGCAGCCCGTGGCAAGAAGGAGAACCGCCGCCTCGAACCGCCGCGTACCGAGCATAAGTTGAAAGCGGAAGCGGTCACCATCGCCGAGATGCTGGCCAACCATGGCTATCGATCGGCCCACATCGGGAAGTGGCACCTGGGAGCGGATCCTGCCGAACAAGGCTTCGATGTCTCCATCGCAGGGGATCAACGGGGCCACCCGAAAACACACCTCGCCCCCTGGAATCTGCCTCATCTCGAGGAGCAAGAGCAGGGCACCGCTCTGGCAGATGCGCTGACCGATCACGCAGTACAGTTCATCGAGGACAATGCCGATCGGCCCTTTCTGTTGATCCTCTCGCACTATGCTGTTCATACACCGGTCCAGGCTCCTCCGGATGAAATCGCTTACTGGGCCCAGCAATTACCACAGGAAAAGAAGAAGCGGCATCGCTATGCAGCGCTGGTCGATAGTGTCGACCGGTCGGTAAAGAGAGTCCGAGAGTCACTGGAACAGACCGGCTGTTCCGATCGCACGCTCCTCATCTTCACCAGCGACAACGGCGGACATGAAGGATTCACCGATAACGGTCCTCTGCGTGGCGGTAAGGGGATGCTGTTCGAGGGGGGAGTGAGAGTTCCCTTCATCGCCTGGGGACAGGGCACAGGCTCTCCTGTGAGGGTTCAAGATGTTCCGATTCAACTCACTGATCTGGTGCCGACGTTTCTCGAGATGGCCCATGTCCCGGCACCGGCGGAGGTTCCCCTCGAAGGTGTCAGTCTGACCAAACTGCTGGAAGGCAACGCAGCACTCCCCGATCGAGATCTGGTATGGCACTTTCCCGCCTACCTGGAGGGATACACACGCCTGCACGGCCCCTGGCGAACAACGCCGGTCACCTCCATCGTTCGAGGTCCATGGAAGATGCTCGAATTCCACGAGGACCAGCGCAGATATCTGTTCCATCTCGAACAAGATCCTTCAGAACTCGACGATCTCGCCGACCAGCAGGTCGATCTGGTCGATCAACTCGCCACCTCCATCGACCAGTGGCGAAAAGAGCGAAATGCCCCGATGCCACGACCCAACAGCGAGCGCTGATCACTGATCGCTCGACAACGCACCGATTAGAGGGGATTCTGTGGCTCCCCCGGGCACCCCAGCAACCGTTGCTGATCTTCACCGCAAGGGAGCGGGTCGCCGGTAGAACACCAGGCCAGGAGCAATTTTGATCCCCCTCAGAGCATTCCGGTTTCTGGTTCCGATGGTCAAGCAGGAGAAATCCGTGATCGCCAGCGGAGTACTGCTGATCCTCGTGACCAGCATCTGCCAGGTTGCGGTTCCTCGGCTAATCGGGGTTGCAGTGGAGCGGCTCGAATCGGGTGTCGGCCTCGACCTGGTGATTCCCGTCGCAATGGCGATGCTCGGCGCAGTACTGATTCGCGGTGTCACTTCTTTCTGGGCGCGCAAGACGGTGATTGGATCGAGTCGGCGCATCGAGAAGAGATTACGCGATCGGATGTTTCAACACATCGAACAGCTCGACGGATCCTTCCATGCAAAACTGCACACCGGTGATCTGATGAGTCGTTTCAACAGCGATGTCGAGGCTGTCAGGATGGTCTTCGGTCCGGCGATCATGTATTCGGTACAGACCGTCTTCATCCTGATTTTCACGATCACGCTGATGCTTCAAATCGACTGGCAATTGACCCTCTGGTCATTGTTTCCGCTGGCTTTGATCACCATGACGGTACGCTTCATCGGTCCTTTGATTCACACCCGATCGATGCGCGGTCAGGAGATGCTCGCAGACATCTCGGTTCACGCACAAGAGAACTTCGCCAACGCACAGGTAGTGAAAGCGTTCGTCGTCGAAGATGCTGAAATCGACCGGATGAACCGATTGAGTCATGCCTACTTCCAGCAAAACATCCGTATCGCTCAATTGAGAGCGTTCACCGGGAGTGCCTTTTCATTGTTCGGTGATCTTGCGCTGGTGACGCTGTTGCTGGTCGGAGGCCTACGAATCCTCTCGGGAGATCTGACCCTGGGAGAATTCGCCACCTTCAACGGCTGCCAGCTGCTGTTGATCTGGCCGATGATCGCCCTCGGCTGGGTGATGAACCTGTTTCACCGTGGTGCAGCAAGCGCCGAGAGGATCCAGGCGATCCTCGATTCAGTCCCAGCAGTGGACGATTCGAAGGCTCGATCGGAACACCAGGTACAGGAAGGTGGAATCTCCTTCGATCAGGTCTGCTTCCGTTATCCCGAAGTAGAAGAGCCAACCCTCGAACAGATCTCCTTTGATTTACCCGGCGGCCAGACTCTCGGTGTGGTCGGCGCGACTGCCAGCGGCAAGACGACTCTACTGAACCTGATTCCTCGACTGTCCCCGAACGACAGTGGCAACATCTTCATCGACCAGGTACCGATCGAGCACTACACCCTCGACTCACTGCGTGGATCGATTGCGATGGTTCCACAAGAACCTTTCCTGTTCAGTGCGACCATCGCCGACAACATCTCCTTTGGAGTCGACCACGCCTCGATGGATGAAATCGTCGAAGTATCACGGCTGGTCCGGATGCATGACGAGATCAATAAGTTCCCTGACCGCTACGACCAACGCGTGGGCGAGCGAGGCATCACTCTTAGCGGTGGACAAAAACAACGAATCGCCATCGCCAGAGCTATCTTGCAACGACCTCGAATCTTGATCCTTGACGATGTCTTGTCTGCCGTCGATTCAGAGACTGAAACCACCATTCTCGAAGGATTACGAGACTGGACCCAGAATCTCACGGCCCTGATCGTCACTCACCGACTCAGCGCCGTCACGCATGCAGATGAGATCTTGGTCCTCGATCAAGGAAGAATTGTCGAACGAGGAAACCACCAGGAACTACTCGCCAAGAAAGGTCGATACCACAAATTGTGGCGTCGCCAGACGGTCGAGGGTGAACTGGAGGATCTCGAATGACCTCCCGCAAGCCAGACAATGATGACGACCGCGAAGATGATGACGAAGTCGAGGACTTCCATGTCGAGGAACTCATCGATCGCCCCTTCAGTCGATTTCTAGCGGGTCGACTCCTGAAATATCTGCGGCCTTACCGCCGCATGGTGCTGCTGTCGGTGATCTTGATCCTCTGCAGCACCATGCTCACGCTGCTGGGTCCGTTACTGGTCAAGGAAGCCATCGATGGGCCCCTTTCGATGTCGATCGGCAGCGAGCAGGCGAGTAGTGAAACCGGTTCGCTTCTCACAGGAATCGCGCAGCAGGTGGGCCTCGAATCGATCGATGCTGAAAGCGGTGACCAGCAACGAATCAGCTGGATGTGGCTGATCGCTGGCTGCTACTTCTCGATCTTGATGATGCAATTGATCATCCAGTACATCCAAACGATGGTGCTGGAGATGACCGGGCAAAGCGTCACCAAGGACCTGAGAATCGAGGTGTTCTCACACCTCCAGAAACAGAGCTCCAGTTTCTTCCACCGCAATCCTGTCGGGCGTCTCGTGACGAGAGTGACCAACGATGTCGAAGCTCTCAACGAACTCTTTGCCAGTGGTTTCGTGTCGTTGGCGGGGGACCTTCTCGCCATCACCGGAATCGTCGCGATGCTCTTCTGGACCAACGCAGAACTCGCTTCCATGGTCTTGCTGGTGACACCCCTGGTTGTGGTGGCCACTACTGTTTTCCGTAAGTTCGCACGCAAGCACTACCGCGAGATGAGACGACGCCTCGCACACCTCAATGCCTACACACAGGAGTCGATCAGTGGCATGGAAGTGGTGCAGGTCTGCCGCCGTGAAGAACAACAAGCTCAACGCTATTCCCGGATCAATGGCACCCTGCGAGAAGCGCACCTCAACAGTATCTTCTGGTATGCACTGTTCTTTCCCACCGTCGAGATCCTGTCGGTGATCGCACTGGTGACCATCGTCATCCAGGGTGGCGCCAGAATCGATGCCGGCACGGCGACCTTTGGTGAGTTCTTTCTCTTCTGGACCTACCTGACTCGCCTTTTCTCTCCCCTGAGAGACCTTGCCGAGAAGTACAACCTGCTGCAATCGGCGATGGCTTCCAGTGAACGGATCTTCGGTATCCTCGATACCGATTCATCCCTTCCTGAACCAGTAGTCGTGGTCGATGCCGACGACCGTTCCGTAGCGCGCACCGGAGAAATTCGCTTCGACCAGGTCTCCTTCAGTTACGACGGTAAGACCCCTGTACTGGAAAACTTGTCCTTCACCGTCGGAAGTGGAGAAACGATCGCCGTGGTGGGAGCGACCGGTGCAGGAAAAAGCACCATCATCAACCTGCTCTTGCGTTTCCACGATCCATCCAGTGGTTCGATCACCATCGGCGATCAGGACATCCGAAACCAATCGCTCGCCAGTCATCGGGAGCGCTTTGGTCTGGTGCTACAAGACGCGTCGGTTCTTTCACGAACTCTGGAAGATAACATCCGCTTCGATCGAGACCTCGACCGCGACCGCATTACCTGGGCACTGGAACAGGTACGCGGTTCTGCCATCGTCGAACGTCAGAAACTGGGACTCGAAGAACCGATGATGGAGCGTGGCCGTACCCTTTCCAGCGGAGAGAGACAGTTGATCTCCTTTGCCCGGGCACTTGCTGGCGATCCACAGATCCTGGTACTCGATGAAGCGACCAGTCATGTCGATACCGAAACCGAGGCACTGATCCAGGATGCGATCGATCGGCTGGTCAAGGGCCGCACCTCGGTGATCGTGGCTCACCGCCTGAGCACGGTGAGGAAAGCAGATCGAATCCTCGTGATGCACCATGGTCAGTTACGAGAAGAAGGCGGTCATGACCAACTGGTAGCACTGGATGGGATCTATGCACGGCTGGTGAAGTTACAGTTCGGAAAGTCTTGAGGGTTGCTGAACCATTGCATCTTGCTCCAGGCCACTCCATCCTTCAGTTGAATCAAGAATCCGTCACAGGACCGAGATGAGAGAGAGATCCCGATGATTCCGTTGAACAAACTGACTTTAATTTTCACCGTACTGACCCTCTTTACCAGTGGTTCAGTCCGAGCAGATGACCTGGCACGCTTTTATCCCGAAGGGTGCTACCTCTACGCAGGAAGCAGCGGCTGGAACGGAATCGAGGACTCCTTCGCCAGCAGTCCCGCCGGAAAAGTCTGGTCTCAGCCTCGCTATGATGGACTTCGTCGATATCGTGAGAAATTCGCCAGCACCCTGGCCCATTTACTGGAACCCTTGGTCAAGAACACGCGCAGCAGCGATGGTTATCCGCCATTTTCGACACCGGTGTTCCTCAATGCCGACCGACTTCAGATGATCATCAATTCGATGGAGCACAGCGTTTCGATCGGCATTCCGCAATTCGATATCGACCCGATGAATCCAGAGATTCTCGGTTATCTCATCATCGATGCAGGAGAAGATGCACAGCACTATCGAAACCTCGTCGCAACGCTACTGGTGGAGAACGATCTACTCCGGGAAGATCCACATATCCAGACACTCGCAGACACTCGATGGGCAGTGGCCACACTCGACAGTGATCCTCCACAAGAGGTCTGGTGGGGGATTCATCAGCAACGGCTGGTCGTCGCCAGCGGCCAGCGCAGCGTCGAGATCTACCTGGAGATGTGTGAGGGTCAACGATCCAGCCTCGCCGATAGCCGGACATACAAGGGAGGCCTTCAGCGTTGCATCGGAAGTTCACGGATCAGTGCGTCCTTCCACTTCGATCTACCGGCCATCTTTGATCAGGTCTTCGGTCTGATGGATGAGTTTGGTGCCGAGATCCCTCCAGAGGCCGAGGATGTCATCGACCAGGTCACCCGGATTGGCGTCCTTCATGCAGGAGTCGGGGTGATCGGCGACGACGAGGTGACTTTCACTTCCGGTGTCAGTTTCCCCGTATTCGATACCGTCGGGGGAGGAGTTCCACTCTCCTCGGAGATGTTCTCGATCCTGCCGGAACATCCTTTCCTCTTCTTCTCGACCACCTTCGATGGACCCGCCATCTTCGAGCAGATCGAAGAAAAACTCGTGTCTATTTTGACAGAAGATGTGAAGTGGAAGGTGGAACAGGGCAAGAAGACCTTTCAGGCGATGATCGGCACCTCGGTCGAGGATCTGGTCGCCGCCTTCGGTCATCGAATCACCCTGTTCGAGGAACCCACTGCCAGAGGCATCATTCCCGGTCTGGTGCTGACCATGGCCGGTGCGGACATCGAGCAATGGAATCGACTGCTCGCCAAACAGTTGCCCTTGATCCAGCTGTTGATCCGATCTTCAGGAATCCAATGCAGCCTCCAGACACTCGATCTGCCGCTACACGACGCCCAGGTCGAGCCGATCCGCTACCTTCAGATCCGCGGTCTCGATAGCCCCGTGGTACCCGCATGGACCGCCATCGGAGATGAACTGGTCTTCGCTCTTCACCCGACCGTGCTGGAACAGATGCTTCATCGCCTCAGGACCCGGGGCGCCGATTCTGGCAGATTCCAGTTACCGACGATGGTCGCCGGAGCCACCCAGGAGAGCCCGATCGGCCCCAATGGTATCGGTATGCTCGATGCTGGGGCGCTGCTCCAGTGGAGCTGGCCATCCATCGTCCCGGCAATTCAGTCGATTTCGGAACAGGCTTCACTGTCGATCGATGCCGCATCGATCCCACCGGCTCACATCTTTGATGAGTGGAAGATGACCGGTGCCATGTGGATCGACGACAGTGGATTCCGAGCGACCAAGACATCCCCGCTGCCGACCGGGCCCGAGTTCATCGGCGGTCTCATCCTGGGACTGATCTCTGCGAATGCTGATTTCACCCGCGAGATGGTCGAGACCATCGAAACAGATGCGGTGCCTGAACAGAGTGTGCCGCAGGAATCTACGCCGCAGGTCGACGACAAACCCGATCCGCCGAAAAAAGAAACTCGTGGAGAGCCACTCTAGACAGTACTGCGCGCCAGTTAGATCGACCCCAGTTGCGGCAACGGACCCACCAGCGGAGTGATGTAATCGATGAACTCCGAATTCACATCGCATCCGCCTTCGATCCAGGAAGGTGGCATCGTTCGGGTCTTTCCCGCCACCTCTGCCAGGGGCACCGGCACGTACTCGACCTGATACGGCGAATCGGACACCCTGCGGATCGTCAGGCTGGCCCCAGCTAACCCATCGGCAGCCGCCAGCACCGCATGTCGGCCACTGGCTCTCGCCTCTTCTGCATCGACCTTGCTGACACAACCGGCGAAGGAACGTTGCAGGTAGCCGAAGGTATCGGCTCGTACCCGTAACTTGTGACCCAGACGCTCTCGAATCAGACGAGCCAGATGGTCGCCCAGAGCACCACTGCCCGAAAGCTGCACATTTCCGTGGGCATCTCGTTCCACCTCGCCAGAAAATTGCTCTGCCAGACTCTGAGCGATCGCAGTGCCAGACTGATCGTGAATCCCCTCGCTGACGGCGATCATGCAACGTCCCATGGCGCTGTAAACACGATCGACATCGGCGATGAATTGCTCGACTTCGAACACCGATTCAGGCAAGTAAATCAGATGCGGTCCGGTTCCATGTTCGCTTCTGGCCAGTGCCGAGGCCGCCGTCAAGAAACCAGCATGGCGCCCCATGATCACATCGATCTTGATCCCCGGGAGCGCTTTGTTGTCGAGACTGTCACCCATCAGCGCGCAGGCAACAAATCGAGCCGCCGAGCCGAAGCCGGGAGTGTGATCGTTCAGAACCAGGTCATTGTCGATGGTCTTGGGGACATGGAATGCTTTGAGATCATGTCCCGCCGCCGCAGCCACCTCGGAAACGATGCGGCAAGTGTCCGCACTGTCGTTGCCACCGATGTAGAAGAAATAGCGGATGTCCCTCTTCGCCAGTTGCAGGAAGATCTTCTTGCAATACTCCTCGTCTGGCTTGTCACGACTGGAGCCGAGAGTGGCTCCCGGAGTCGCGGCGATCTGCTCCAGCTGGTTTCCTGGTAGATCGGTGAGGTCGACCAGATCATCTTCGAGCATTCCTCGCACCGCATGGCGCGCTCCGTAGATGGAGCCGGCCAATCCGGTCTCCTGGATCGCCTCGATCACTCCAACGAGAGACGCATTGATGACGACCGTGGGGCCGCCTGACTGGGCGATGACAGCATTCTG
>JABHOG010000021.1 GCA_018694835.1 Planctomycetota bacterium
CAGGCGGAGCAGTACCTGAAGTTTGGCTTCGAGAAGCTGCAAGTATTACAACTCGAACATCCGGCATCGGGTCGCTACGTGGATGTATACCTCTACGACCAGGGCACCTTTGAGGGAGGGCTGGGAGTTTACCAGGAACTGCGTGGCAACAAGTCGGCCAGCCAAGAGGGAAGTGTTCAGTACACCAGCAGTTCTCTGGGAGCGATTGGCATCTGTGGTTCACTCTTTTTCCAGATCACCGCCGATGAACCGGGTGCCATGGTGGAAGAGATGACCGCAAGAGTGGTGGCCGCACTATCACAGCGGGACATCGGTGATTCTCTTCCCGATGGTTACGCGACTCTTCATCAAGGGATGCAGATCGAATTCGATCGAATTGCCTACCAACCGACCAATGTCTTCCAGTATCGATTTGCCAGTAACTTCTGGTTTGCCAGCATCGAAGGTGATGACGATGCACGAATCTTCATTCACTCGGCTGTTTCTGACGCTGCTGCACAGCAGTTGTTTGAGCAGTTGCACGGTGAACTTCTGGAGGATTACGATGTCATCGATTCTTCGCCGGGGCAGTTACTGCTGAGACACCAGTTCCTGGAGACTTATTTCGGGTTGGCGCTGGAAGGCGTACATCTCTTTGGCATCGAACGGCATTCGGACCGTTCCGCCGCTGAGGCGCAACTGGCTTCGCTACGCCTGCGACTCACTGGCCCCGTACCGACACAGGACTGGGAGGCAGACGGTGGAGATGAGCCGGGCTACGATAGCGAGCAGGAGGGGGAGAACTGATGAATGATGCTGAAACTCCGAACCAGCCCTCGAACTCTGGTGCCAGCCGTTCACCCCGGAAGAAGCCGGTCCAGCATCCCGAATACCAGAAGGCGCCGATGGAGCGACGTGTTTTCCTCGGCCGCCTCGGAGCGGCTGCCGGTTTGCTCGGTACAGCAGGTTACCTGAGTCTGGCTCCAGAAAAGTGGCCGCTTTCGCTCAGGGACAGCACCGGGCTGCTCAGCAAGCCGGTGCTGAAGCCAGTTCGGCTCGACGATTTCAGGGTGGCCAAGCCAGTCCATCAGACTGCGGATGTTGGCATCGGTCGGGGAGGAACTCCGGATCAGATGCTTCGCAAAGCTCTCGACGCCGTGGGGGGAGTGAAGCATTACATTCAGCCAGGGGACATCGTTCTGGTCAAACCAAATGTGGCTTTCGATCGTGCTCCGGCTCTCGGGGCCACCAGCCAGCCGGCTCTCATCGAAGCATTGATCCAGATGTTGCTGGTCGATTGCCGAGCTCAAGAAGTGAGAGTTTGCGACAACCCCATCGAGTCACCGTCTGATTGCTTCATGAAGACGGGGCTTCGCAAGGCCACCGAGAAAGCGGGTGGTCGCGTCTACCTACCCGATCCCAATGCGTTCAAGCAACTCAACACACCGGGCGCCACCTTGATCGAGGAATGGGCCTTCTTCCACCGCCCCTTCACCAATGTGGATAAGGTGATCGGAGTCGCTCCGGTCAAGGATCACAACCTCTGTTTCGCATCGATGGGAATCAAGAACTGGTACGGATTGCTCGGAGGACGTAGAAATCAGTTTCACCAGGACATTCATGAGATCGTTTCCGATCTGTCCATCATGATTCGGCCGACCTTGACGATTCTCGATGGAACCAAGGTGCTGATGGAGAACGGACCGACCGGCGGGGATCCTTCCAATGTCGTGACCCGCGATGTGGTGATGGCATCCCTCGATCCTGTGGCCCAGGACGCCTGGGCTTTTCAGCATCTCTTGCAGAGAGACCCACATCAGTTACCAGAGTATCTTCACAAGGCAGAACTGAAGGGTGCAGGCAGGGTAGATTTTGAGGGTCGGCTCCGGGAGATCACTTGAATACTGCTTCTGAGATTCCTGAACCAGATAAGACTCTACCTTCATCTACGGTGAAGATGTTTCCGCCTCCTGTGCGAAAGAAGTTGCGGCTGACCAATGTGAGAATCGTCTCGCAGGTCTTTTTCTTCACCGCCTTCCTGGCTTTGTGCTGGCTGACCTGGACATCGAGGCTGGAGGGCTATCCGGTCTCTCGAATTCTGGAGATGGATCCGCTGGTGATGATCTCCACCATGCTCTCTACCGGATATGTGTACCGGTATCTGGGCTGGGGATTGCTGGTGCTGGGATTGACGTTGCTGGCGGGGAGAGTGTTCTGCAACTGGATCTGTCCCTATGGCACGCTGCACCAATTTGTCGGCTGGCTCTTCAACGTGCACAAGGCCAAGGACAATTTCGACCGCAATCGATACCGGGATATGTACTTCTTCAAGTACGCAGTCCTGACGGTCTTGCTGATCATGGCGGCGATGGGCGCTCTTCAGATCGGATTGCTCGATCCCATCTGCCTGATGTATCGCACTGTGGCGACGGTGGTCGCTCCGATGTTTGACATGTCCATCGATGCGATTCCTGGAATCGACCCGCTATGGGTCGACCAGATCAAGTTTGCCCCAGGGGTGCCGAGTCGTATTTTTGTCGGGTCCTTCTGGATCGGCCTTTTCATGCTGGTCCTGGTGGGGGCCAATCTCTACGTGCCGAGATTCTTCTGTCGGGTGTTGTGCCCGCTGGGAGCTCTCCTGGGAGCAGTCTCGCGATTTTCTCTGGTTCGAATCAATCGTGACGTTCACAAGTGCACCGATTGCAACATGTGCATGAACCGTTGCGAGGGGGCGGCGGATCCGCAAGCCGCCATCCGGGTCAGTGAGTGCTTTTCATGCATGAATTGCATCGATGATTGCCCGGAAGATGCTCTTTCTTTCACCATGGTTGGGCTCGATACAAAGCAGGTAAAATTGCTTCCCGATGTATCCAAGCGAAGGATGTTCTTCGCCGGAGTCGTCGGCACGCTCGGATATCCTTTTCTCAAGATCCACGGCACCAATACCGATGCGAACTTTTCACCGGACTTGATTCGACCACCTGGGTCGGTCGAAGAGTCGGAGTTTCTCGAGAAGTGCATCAAGTGTGATCAGTGTATCAACTCCTGTCCTACCAATGTTCTGCAGCCTGCTACCTGGGCCGAGGGAGGCCTTGAGGGATTGTGGACGCCGGTCATGAACTTCAACATCGCGCATTGTCAGTTGAAGTGCACCCTTTGCTCCGAGGTTTGTCCAACAGGTGCGATCAGAAAGATCACCGTTGAGGAAAAACTGGGAAAGGGAGACTTCGTCGAACAGGGTCCGATCGTCCTGGGAACCGCGTTTTTCGACAAGGGTCGTTGTTTACCTCATGCGATGGATATTCCCTGTGTCGTTTGCGAAGAGGTTTGTCCTGTTTCTCCGAAAGCGATTCAGACTCACGATGAAGAGGTGAAAACGGTTTTCAATGAGGTGGTTGTACTGAACAAGCCGTTCATCGTTCCGGATCTGTGCATCGGTTGTGGAATCTGCCAGGCGGAGTGCCCGGTTCGTGATGATCGGGCGGTCTATGTCACTGCGGTGGGGGAAAGTCGATCGTCGGAGCGCAGTTTGCTGCTGAAAAAGCGATCAGGTTAAGGGTAGGATCAACATCGGGGTCAGTTCCCGGGAGGAATCATGGAGCAAAACGAAGTAGGTCGTCGCGACTTTCTCAAGAAGAGCCTGGTCGCAGGGGCGAGTTTGTCTGCGTTAGGTGGAGTCGCATCGGGACAGGATCCGGTCAGCGAGAAGAAGACGGATCAAGATCCTGATGGTGTCAAACTGTTGCCCAAGGTTCCTCGTCGAGAACTGGGTGGAACCGGCAAGAAGATTCCGATCCTGCTTTTCGGTTGCTCGCAGGTGTTCGATCCCAAGTACGACAAGATGCTCCATCGTGGTTTCAAGGAGGGTGTCGATTATCTCGACACTGCACTTGTTTATGCCGGAGGTGAGAGTCACAAGACGCTGGCTCCATTCGTCAAGCAGGTCGGGCGCGAAAACCTCTGGATCACATCGAAGTCACCACCTCGGAATAATCGAGCGACTGTCGAAACCTTCACGCGGGATATCGATATTTGCCTGGAACAACTCGATGTCAAACATCTCGATCTCTACTTCATGCACTATGTGTCGGACCCCAAGTATCTCGAGAAGGAGTACATCGAGATGGGGGATCGCTTGAAGAAGCAGAACAAGACCAACTTCTTCGGTTTCTCCTGCCACGATGGAAATGTCGTCGAGTTGATGAACAAGGCGGCCCGCGTCGGCGGTATTGATGCCATCATGTTTCGCTACAGTTTTGGGCAATACGGTGACAAGGAATTGAACAAGGCCATCGACAACTGCAAGAAGGCAAACATCGGTCTGATTGCGATGAAGACGCAGAAGTCGGTACCCCCGGAGCAAGAAGAAGTCATCAAGTTCAAGTCGAAGAACTTCACTCTTGGACAGGCGAAACTGAAGGCGGTATGGGCAGACGAGAGAATCGACTCCGCTGTATCCCACATGGATAGCCTCGAACTACTCAAGGAAAACGTGGCGGCTGCCAAGTCGCCGATCAAACTGGGGATGAGCGACTTCCACCAGCTCAATCGTCTGGCTGCGTGTACCAGTGGCTTCTCCTGCATGGGATGCAATCATCACTGTCAGCCGAAGATCCTGGCGGACACGCGAGTTTCCGATGCCTTGCGCTATCTGATGTACTACGAGTGCTATGACGAGCCGGACAAGGCGAAGGAACTCTATCGCAGCATGTCTCCGGCCGAGCGGCAGATCGATGGCGTAGACTTCGTCGATGCAATGCATGCATGCCCCGAAGGAGTCGACATTGCGACTCGACTGAAGCTGGCCCAGCAGTTACTCGCTTAGCGAGAGTGCTGGATGTCATCGCCGTGATCAGGCAGTTTCTGTGCGACCGGAAAACCAGCGGTACAGCGCCGGCAGCACCAGTAGCGTGAGTACAGTGGAGGTCACCAGTCCACCGACGACGACGGTTGCCAACGGCCTTTGAACCTCGCTTCCACTTCCTTGAGCAAATAGCAGTGGGATCAATCCAAGTCCGGTAGTCAGTGCCGTCATCAGCACCGGACGAAGTCGCATCGAAGCTCCCTGGATCGAAGCTTCATCGATTCCAAGGCCTTTCTTGACCAGTTGGTCGAGGCATGTGATCAACACCATGCCATTTTCCAGTGCGATTCCAAACAATGCGATGAAACCGACCGATGCCGGAACTGATAAGTTCTGTCCCGTGAGCATCAGTGCAACCACTCCACCGACCAGAGCCAGCGGTATGTTGAGCAAGATGAGCAGTGTGTTTCCCAGCGAGTTGAAGTTTCCGAACAGTAGCAGGAAGACCCCGAGTAGTGTCATCGGAATGACCAGCAGAAGCCTCTTGTTCGCCTCCTGTTGCAATCGGAACTGGCCTCCCCAGGTGACGAGATATCCCGGAGGGAGATCGATCCGTTGATCCAGTTCGGCTTGTGCTTGCTTGACGAAGGAACCGATGTCTCGTCCCTGAACATTGCACTGGATCGAGATGAATCGCTGGTTCTGTTCCCTGGTGATCTGGCGCGGACCGACAATCTCCTTCATTTCCACCAGTTCAGAGAGCGGCACCTTCACACCGTTGGGAGCGTCAATCAGGATCGCAGAGATCGATTCTCGGCTATCTCGATATTGCTGCTGGTAACGGACCACGATATCGAATCTTCGAATACCCTCGAAGATCTGCCCGGCCACATGACCGCCGACCGCTGCGCGAATCACATCTTGCACCTCTGAAACGTTGATTCCGTAGCGAGCGATGGCCTCTCGGTTGACGCGGATGAGGAGTTGAGGGGTTCCACTGACCTGGTCCACCTGGATATCGACGGCACCTTCAACGGTGCTGACTACCGATGCGATCGTGTCGGCCTCTCGTTTCAACACATCGAGATCTTCACCGAATAACTTGATTGCCAGTTCGGCACGAACTCCTTCCAGAAGTTCATCGACATTCATCTCGATGGGCTGGGTGAAGTTCACGACCACCCCAGGGATGCCTTGTAGTGCATCGCGCATCGAGTGTTCAAGATCTTCGAGACTTTCTTTCGAGTCCGGGTCCAACAATACGAAAACCTCGGCGCTATTGATGGGATCGGCGTGCGCTCCCACTTCGCCACGGCCAATTCGGCTCACGACTTCGGTGACATCAGGAAGTGCGATCAATCGCTTTTCAGCAAGAAGGGTGATCCGCTTGCTTTCATCGATGGCGATCGAGGGGGCCATCGTCAGCCTGACGACAATCGTCCCCTCATTGAGTTTTGGTGTGAATTCAGATCCGAGCTGAGGGAATGTGACGATTCCAATCGACAGCAGTCCCAGAGCGAGTAGGGCAGACAACGAACGGTGATTCACGAAGAAGCTCAGGAGCGGTCTGTATCCTCGGAGCAATGCTCGAACCAGAGGAGTTTCTTCCGCGGTCGACCCAGGAGCCGACTTTTTCATGATGATGGCGCTCAGAACCGGAGCCAGTGTCAGTGCATAGAGCAGAGAACCTGCCATCGCCAGAGCGACAGTATAAGCCAGTGGCCTGAACATCTTTCCTTCCACACCCTGAAGTGTGAAGAGGGGCAGGAAGACGAGGATGATGATGGCGATGGCGAAGGCGATGGGACGACCCACCTCGCAACATGCAGTGAGTACGGCGTCCTTCTTTGAAAGGGCAGAATCTCTGAATAGACGATCAACATTTTCAACCATGACGATGGAACCATCGACCAGCATTCCGATGGCTATGGCAAGTCCACCCAGTGACATCAGGTTGGCGGAAATCTCGAAGTACCTCATCAGTATGAATGCAAAGAGGACAGAGAAGGGGACAGAAAGTGCGACGACGATGCTTGGCCGTAATCCGCCCATGAAGATCAGTAGTACCAGCACCACCAGACCGACTCCCTGGAACAGGGCGGTTTGAACCGTGTTCACGCACGCTTCGACGAGGCTCTTCTGTTCGTAGTAAGGAACGATGCGCACTCCGGTAGGAAGGATGCTCTGGATCTCCAGAAGTTTTTCCTCTACTCGCTCGATGACGGTGGAGGAATTGGTCCCGTACAGTTTGACGACCATTCCGGAGACCACTTCACCTTCACCGTTATGTGTCTGGAGTCCTCGACGGATGGTCGAACCGACGCCAACCTCGGCCAGGTCATGGAGATAAATTGGGCGGCCATCGACGGATTTCACCACGATGCTCTGAAGATCCTCGATCGATGCCGTGAGCCCGATCGATCGCACCACGAATTCCTCGTCGTTCTTCTCGATGAACTGAGCTCCGACATTGAGATTGTTCGCCTCGACCTGTTCGATGAGTTCCTGTAGAGAAACTCCGTAGCGCAGAAGCGCCTGTGGCTGGACGCGAACCTGGAACTGCTTCTCGTCGCCACCGATCCCCAGAACCTCTGTTACACCAGGTACCGATTGAAGATGTCGTTTGACGATCCAGTCCTGGATCGATCGAAGCTCCTCCAGTGAGTGAGTGCCGCTGGTATCCTCGAGGTAGTAGAAGAGGATCAGACCCATGCCGGTGGAGATGGGGCCCATCTGGGGAACACCGAAGCCGGCAGGGATCTCCTCACGAGCTTCTTGCAGTCTTTCCCCGACCAACCTCCTGGCGAAATAGGTATCCATCCCGTCCTCGAAGTAGACGTTGACGACGGACAGTCCAAAGTTTGAGACCGATCGAATCTTTTCCGTGCCAGGGAGACCGCTGAGAGATGCTTCGATGGGATAGGTGACGAATTTCTCGATCTCCTCGGGGGCCAGCCCCTCGGTGATGGTGAACACCTGGACGAGATTCGGAGAGACATCCGGAAAGGCGTCGACCGGAATCTTCTGGAAACTGAAGTACCCGGCGGCCATCACGATGATGCCGATTACCAGCACCATCAGAGGAGACCGAAGGCAGAAACGGATCAGTGGCTCCAGCATCTTCTTTTCCTCCTAGTGTGAGTGGCCGTGGCCACTGCCAAAGTCTTCTTTTTGCATTTCTGACTTGATCGAGAACACGCCTTCTGAGGCGTAGGTCTCTGCGACCGACAATCCGTCGGTGATCTCTACCAGTACTCCATCCGATCGGCCCGTCTCCACTTCCCTGGGAATGAACCCATGACCGGACTGGATGAAGATCACAGTTTTCCCTGAGACCTCGGTGATCGCATTCTTCGAAACCGCCACGGCAACATCCAGATTTCCGGTCGAGATGACTGCAGTGACGAAGAGTCCTGGCCGAAGTAATCCACCCTGATTCCCCAGCACCACACGTGCAGTGGCGGTACGAGTGGCTTCTTCGATGATGGGGCTGATGTAACTGAGCGTGCCGTTGTGTTGCTGCTCACCGGTCCCTGGTGAAACGACAACCTTTTGGCCGACCTGGATCGAAGGAAGGTACTTCTGGTAGACCGCAAGATTGACCCAGACCTCGGTGAGGTCAGCGACGATGAAGGCGTGAGAATCTTCCTGAAGCAACTCTCCCTGAACCAGGTGGCGGGAGATGATCTCTCCGGCGAATGGCGCCCTCATCTCGAATCGCGTCAATTCGGTGTCCGGTTCAGTGGGCAGTTTGACTACGTCAGATTCAGACAGCCCGATCGCGTGGAGTGTTTGTTTTGCATTTCGCAGTTCGATCTTGGATTCCTCGAAACCTGCCTTGGCTTCCAGGTAGTCCTGCTCCGATCCGATCTTCTGATTCCATAGATTCTCTTCCCGTGTGAAAGTGGATCTTGCCAGTTCTACCCGTGCAGCACAGGCGAGATATTGCGACTTCGACTTCGCCAGTTCCCTGCTATCGAGGATCGCCAGCACTTCACCTGCGGTGACCCGATCGCCGATGCTCTTCTGGACCTCGCTGACCACGCCTGGGACCTTCGGTCCGATATGGACCAGTTTGTCGGCATTGGCGACGATTTCACCCGGCAGTTGAAATTCTAGTGAGATGGTCGCGGCCGCCGCTTCCTTCACGACAATTCCGAACTCCTTCATCTGAGCAGCGGTGATGTGAACATCTGCTGGATGAACCGGTTCCGGAGGATCCTCCGGGGGTGCTGTGAGTGCGTCCATGAAAGATGGAGGAGGAGATGGCTGAACCACTTCTACAGGCTCCTCGAAATTGCATCCGGTAACTCCGCAGAAGTAGAACAGCAGCAAAGTCATCTTCAGAGCGATGTTCATCGGGAGCCTCCTTTCTTCAGTTCAGAGATGGGCTTTCCGAGAAGCCCTTCGACCTGTGAACGTGCACGGTGATAGTCAGTGAGTGCTCGTGTGTATTGATCCCTGACCTCGAAGAGGGTCTTCTGGGAGTCAAGAACATCGAGTTGGGCCAGTTTTCCCTGGCGGTAAGACTCTTGAACTCCATCGTAGGCCGATTTTGCGGCGGGAATTACCTCGTCACGAAGGGCAGTCACTTCTCGGTATGCCGACAGCAACTGCTGGTAGGAATCGTGAAGATTTGCGAACAGTTGAACTCGCACTGCCCTTTGCTTTTCGGTGGCGATGGACAGGTTGTACTCTGCTTCTCTCCGCAGCCCCTGATTGCGATGGAAGACCGGGATCGGCAGAGAGACACCCACGAGCAGGGCGGTCTCGTCGGTACCCTGGAAAAGCCGGGCCCCGCCACTGACAGTGACATCCGGAACCGCCTCGGCCGCCGCCAGGTCGATGCGAGCCCGGCGCTCGGAGATCTCCAGATCCCATCGAGACACGGTTGGATTTTCGTCCAGGGATGAGGTCAGCAGGTCAAATTCCGGGACCTCGTGGATTTGCTCCAGGGATCCTCGCACCGCCGGGAACTGGGCGACTTCTTTTCCCCAGCAGGATGCCAGCAGCACACGAGACGATTCGAGCGATCGTTTTGCCTGCTCGAGAGAGATTCTACCCTGCGCGACCACCACCTGAGCTCTGGTCCTTTCGAGGGGAGAACTTTTGCCCGCTTCGATTCGTGCCGAGACCCCATTCATCATTTCGAGGGCCAGATCGAGGCTGGCGCTCTTCAGTTCCACCTGACGTTGACCTGCAAGGACATCGATGAAGTGCATGGAGGCCCGGGTGAGGACCTCGAGTCGCTGGCTCTGGTATTCCCATGCGGCGAGACCCGTACCCAATTGGGCCACTCGAACTCGTAGTGCTTTCTTGCCCCCCAGTTCAATCAACTGGCTGATCGAGATGGTCGATTCCGCCTCGTCAAATCCACCCAGGGTGTCGCTACCGGCGAAGTTCTCGATTTCTGCTTCGAGCTCCGGGTTGGGCGATAGACCTTCTTGCAAGGCGACCGCTTCACTGGCACGGATCTGCCAGGAGAAGGAAGCGAGTTCGGGGTTATGGAGCAGGGTCAGTGACAGGACATCCCTCAGAGAGAGGACTCCAGCGGGATCGACCGACGATTCAGAACCGTTGGGATCGACGGAAGCCAACGGGAAAGCCGTTGGCGGTGGACCAGACAGGTTGTGAGCCGCAGGGGGGCTACTGCAACCGGGCAGAAGACATAGCGTCATCGCCATGGCAGTCATCTGGACAAGGGAGCGAGGGGGTCGCTCGGCTGGTGGAATCGTTTTCATTCGGTCCTCTGATCTCTGACTCGGTTCGTGAACATCGTCGAGCACCACGGTGCCCATCGGGTCACCGGATTCACACGACATGGAATGTGTAGGGAACGGAGCGAGAAATCAGGAGCGAAGAGGTCGGTCCGAGGAGAAATAGGGCAGCGTCGGATGGGAGAAGGATCTCTCGAAGGGCTGCCAGGTGATGGGTTGGGTTGAGAAACCAGGGTCCGAGAAGGGGAGAGGAGCATTCGCCAGCGAATCGCCGTCGCTGGAGAGTTTTTCATGGCGATGCTGTTGGACCATGACGGCAAGTTGGCAGGGATCATCCGCACAAGCATCATGAGAACAAGCATCATGAGAGTCACTACAACTGTGGCAGGCTCGTGGGGAGTGGTCCTCCTCAGCGCAGCAGCCGTGATCATCGTGAAGGTCGTCATCTTCGCAGCAGTCATCACAGCCCGAGAAGACGAGTACATCACAAGCATGAGCCAGCAGCCCGGCGGTGCAAAGAGTTGGCGCCAGGGACAGCCAGAAGAAAGTAGTGATGGCCAGTGCATTTCTGAGCATGAAGATGATCTTATCCGATGAGGGTTGCGAATTCAAAATAGCTTCAGCAGTCAGGATTCAGTCTTTGGTCTCATTTGGTCGACACCGTTCACTTGGCGGATCGACATGGCATCTCTCAATCCTACCGTGTTCTCGGTTTCGGCCTTTGACAATCTGGAACCGCAGGTCCGACCTGCGGATGTAGACTCGATGTGGATTTCAGGGCAGTTCAGCCTCGATGGACCCGGGCAATTTGGGAGACCATGATTCATCGGGGTGGGGTCATCAGAATGGGGGAAGAGCGTTTCACTGGAAAAACGAGTGGCATGAAAGACTCGCCAGGGAAGCGCAGATGTTACGGCTTCTCTTGTCCGTTGGAGGGGCGGTGGGCGACCCGAACCACATCCAGTAGTTGATCGAATCGCTCCTCTCCGAGCAATCCTTGTAACTCCTCGTCTCGCTCCTGGCGAATCTCCTTCATGCGAGTTGTGGCGAGATCCCAATCGGCAGCGATCGCCTCTTCCTCGGCCCGGTTCGTCGGAGGTTCAACTGACCACATCTGTTCAAGAATCTGTGCGTGAGAGTCCGCCTCGGAAGTCATGATTTCGCGAACACGCTGTTGTTCCTGCCAAGGGAGCTTCATCTTTTCCTCGATCACAGAGAGCAGCCGCTCTGACTTGGCGCGCTCATTGTCGATCCACCCGGCGATCTTTGTGTCCATCTCATCGCGTCGTACTTCGGTGAGAGCTCGACGGGTGCGCTCGATCTCCTCGGCAGAGATCAGTTCTCCCGGGACTCCGCCAGAGGAAGCGGCGAGCGGTGCCACCATCGCTTCGAGAGCAGCCAGTCGCCGCTCGAGATCGCTCTGGTCCTGCTCGACCGGGGGTCCTATCCCCTTCGATTCTTCAAGGTGGGAAAGGGCTGCAGAGCGCAACTCGCCTACTTCGGCCTCGAGGCGGCCAATCCGCGCTTGCAGATCCTGGGTCGTGGAAGCGGCGGGGGGAGTGTCGTTTCCCGAAAAAATATTGGAGAAGATACTAGAGAAGCCGGCCGCTGCGAGTCCCAGTGCCATCACGACGAACAAGAGAAACGCAGTGGAATCGTTGATTCGCATGGCAGCCTCCATGTTGACGCTCTCGACTCCCGCCAGCGACGGTGGGAGGGGGTAGAAGAGCAGATCGGGTCGAACACGTTCTCGTGTTCGACCCGATCAAGATCGTAGCAGGCAAGGATGTCCTCACCAGTTCCAATTTTTGCGAGTTACCTCGGTTCGAGGGCGAAGTCGGCGCTGCTGGTCTGACCGTCGACGACGTCGACCGACTGCGTATCGCTGAAGTAGCCCTGAGCAAAGACGCGAACATTCCGTGTACCGGTGCGGACATCGGTCATCTCGTACATGCCCGTGCGGTTTGTTTGAGTCCAACCGCCTGCCTGTACACGGACCCAGGCGCCTTCGATCGCCTCGCCGGTCACCGCATCGGTGACCGTGCCACTGACTGTACCAAAGGTGAGGCCGCCGAGGGCGAAGTCAGCGACGGTGTCTACGCCATCAGTGACGTTCACGGTCGCGGTCTCGAAGAAGTAGCCCTGGCGGTAAACACGGACTTCATGATCGCCGGTCACCACGTCGGGGATCGAGTAGGCCCCCGCAGCATCGGTGGTCGTCACGCTCCAGCCGCCGAAGAATCCACCACCGGAACCGATGACCAGGACCCATGCCCCCTCGACCGGATCGCTCGTCGCCGAGTCGGTCACGGTGCCAGAGATTGAGCCGTAGGCGAGGGCGCCGAGGGTCGCATCGGCGACCGTGTTGGTGCCCTCAGTGATGGTGATCGGTGTGGTCTGTGAGAAGTATCCTTGTTTGGAGAAGCGGATATCACCGTCGCCACTGCGGATGTCGTCGATGGAATAGGCTCCGGTCGCATCGGTCATCGCAAAGCCGCCGAAGAAGCCGCCAAAGGGGCCACCACCGCCGGTACCGGTGACACGAACGAAGGCTCCCTCGACTCCGAGGCCAGTCGCCCCATCGGTCACGATGCCGGACGCACTGCCATAGGTCGGTGCGGCGAGGGTGAAATCTGCAACGGTGTCGACCCCGTCGACGACGTCGATCACCACTGTCACTGACTGATAGCCCCAGCGATTAGCCGTGACCTCGTAGGCTCCAGGAGCGAGATCATCGATCAGGTAGATGCCATCCATGTCGGTGAAATCAGCGTTCTGGAATCCTCCGCCAGGTCCTGATCCAGTGCCATCGCTGGCGCGAACCAGCGCACCGGGTAAGGCTTCGCCGGCATCGTTGGTGACCACACCAGAGATGGAACCGGTTTGCGCGTCGAGGAGACCAGGAGCCACCGCGAAACACATGAGTGCCAAAGTACTCAATAAGAGTGAGCGAATACCAGACATGAAAACTCCTTTAGTTCTGCCGGCAGCGGGCCGGTTCTGCGGATGACTATTCCACCTCTTTCATCGCAATGGCGTACCGTCGCCGGTCTCGCCTTCGAAGAGGGTTCGATACTCTATCATGGAAGGCACCCACGCAGTATTCGTAGATGAGGGACCTCGCAGTGGCTGAACGGTGGTGAAGAACTGGATCGACCAGCGACCCACATCCAGGGGCCGGTATTTTATGATTTCGCTGGAGAGTCTGCGCGGATGGAGTTCTGGATCTCGGGGTTTGGAACTCTCACGTCATCTGTGGCAACCATCTTTGCCCTGGCGGATGCG
>JABHOG010000122.1 GCA_018694835.1 Planctomycetota bacterium
CCTCCCCTGGCAGAGCAGAATAATCCTTGCTGTGAATCGGAATCATCATGTGAAGAACTGAACTGGCAATGAAAACGAATACCGCGGAGAGCAGAATCGGCAACCAGATGCTAGAAAGTTCCACCATGATCTCCTCCTTTCAGTGATCAGGGTACACTCCACAGGTCTCGCTGCTATCCTGCACTCCTCTCATGCAGGCCTGTCGAGGAGGAATCGATGCCATCGGTCGTCATACTATGTACGGGGAACTCGTGCCGTTCGATTCTGGCAGAGGCGTTATGGCGCGAAGAGACCGGGGGCCGCTGGCGTTGTGAATCTGCTGGGACTCAACCGATCGGCGCACCGCATCCGGCTGCATTGGCGGTTCTGGAGGAAGACGGGATCTCTATAGAATCTCTCAGGAGTCAGTCGATCGATGAATTCTCGGGCGAGACATTTGATCTGGCAGTGACGGTTTGCGACTCCGCCAGGCAGCAATGCCCGGTGTTTCCATCTGCTACTCGTACGCTTCACTGGCCTTTTCCTGACCCGGCGGAGCATCTCGACGGAACCGTACTCGACCAGCAACAACTCGAAGTATTTCGCGTCGCCCGAGACTCGATTAGGGTTCGAATCCAGCACCACCTGCGAGTGCTCGATCTGCTCGAGCGAATGGAACTGATCATCGAGCAGCTACCCGGAGACCTTCACCCGCAGAGACGTCAGGCATACCGCGATCTGGCTCGTCGATCGGTGATAACTCTGGATGAAGGGGCTCACTGGGAATCGCTGCCGCAGATCATTGCCGAAGAGATGGGGACCTTTGGTTGGGACTGGAATGGGATCTACCTGCTTTGCGGGCAGATTCCAAGACGGCGACTGGAACTGGGCCCGGCAGCCGGTCCACCGGTTTGTTCTCCCATCGAAGAAGAGGCGCAAGGGCACAGTGGGCTCTGTTTCGATGCGGTGCAGCAGGGAAGCATCTTGGTCGCCGCTGACGTTTCCAGGTGGCCTGGATACATCTCGTGCGATGGTGAAAGTGGCTTGGCCACGGTGGCGGGAATGGCTCGTCCAATCATCGATGCATCGGGGGAAGTGGTTGCGGTGTGGGATGTCGATTGCAGCCAACCGATCTGTGCTTCGGATGCCCTGGTGATGGATGCATTGATCGAAGGATTGAGTCTGGCTGGACCTCCGGAAAGGTACCGATGAAGGATAATTCGAAAGCGACGATTCGACTGTCGCAGTTTCTCAAGTGGAAAGGGCTGTGCGGCACCGGGGGCGAGGCCAAGATCGTCATCTTTGAAGGTGAAGTCGAGGTCAACGGAGAGGTGGAGACGAGGCGTGGTCGTGTATTGCGAGAAGGGGATCGAATCACCTTCGAGGGGGAAGAGCATGTCGTTGCGCTCGGAGAGCAGCGCTGATCAGTTCCCAGCGGTTCCCCACAAGGTACGAGCCAGAGTCCATCCTGTCGCCGCCAAGAGTACACATCCGACACTCTGGCCGAGGATCAAGAGCAAGGATTTGACCGTGTGTCCTTCGCGTAGCAACTGCCAGCCCTCGATGCCGAGCGCGCTCATGGTGGTGAACCCACCCAGCACACCTACAACCAGAAAGATGCGCAGGCGTTCATCGGTGATCGACTTCGCATCGAAGAAACCGACCACCAGCCCGATCAGTAGAGAGCCGAGTAGATTCACCACCAGGGTCCCGGCTGCCGTGGGTACCACTGCCGCAGGTGCGACCGCTTCAAGCGGTGAGGATTCACATCGATTCAGCCACTGGTAGATTCCGTAGCGCAACGAGGCACCTGCAGCTCCACCCAGCGCGGCCCAGATCCAGCTCATCTATCCCCTCTTCCGAGTGATTATCAGTCGAATATCAGGTCGCCGATGCCATTGAGTTGGGACGATCTTTCCTCAGGATTACCGTGAACCGTGATGGTTCCGATTCCATTGACCTCTGCAGAGATTTTTTTTGTGGCATACACTTTGATGTCACCGATTCCATGGGTTGCCACGACCGCCTCCTTTGCAATCAACTCGCCAAGCTCGATGCTGCCGATGCCATGAGTCGATGCATGGACGATATTCACCGACCCTCGTACCGAGATGTCTCCGATACCAAATTGTGAGATTTTCAGTTCTTCTCCCTGGAAGTCGATGATCTGCAGGCTCCCGGTTCCATCCTTCTGACAGGCAACCAGAGCCGGCATCACGATGGCGACCTGTATTCCGATCTGGGTGCCAAAGGAACCCGAGGTATCGATCTGCAGTTCTCCGTCTCTGACACTGGTACGAACATTCCCGAGCAGATTGTCATCCGCTGTGATCGTCACGCTCTGTTCGGGACCGATGGATATGGTCGTGTCGAAGATCCCTTCCAGATCGACTCGATCAAAGGAACTCACTTCTCGGATCTGAGTCGCGGAGGTTCCAGATCCCTGAAGAGTTGGTTGGAGCACAATTCCGCAGCCACAGGCCAGCCAAGAGATGCTCAGAACAAGTAAACACATTCTGCCCATGATTTCACTCCCTGCATCTCGGCTAGAAAAACACTGCTGTTCGATGGACTGTCGCTCGATGGACTGCTGTTCGCTGGACCGTCACTCGATGGATGGGTCTCAATCCTTGTCTCCGGATGGTGAAGCATCCTCGAGGGAATTTCCACCAAGATCCGTCTCCTTTTCATGGGTCCGCTGGACGGCATGGAATCCATCGGTTCAAGATGGAGAGTGGTTCCATCGAATTCAGTTTCATCCAGTGATGGGCTGATGGTGCAGCGGGGATCCAGGTTGAGCACAGATGATGGGTATTCGTGGACCAGATCGAGCAAAAAACTTATCGGATCCATGTCCGAGCGATCCTCTTCGAGGGGGTCTTCGGTGGATTGATGTGGTCGACCGGAGAGATTGCTCGAAAGGCACTGGCAGTCGACACGCTGATGTTGACGTTGATCGTGATGGCTCCCGCAGTGGCACAGGGAGCGGTGCTCTTCTTCGGCGGTTGGATCTCCAGAACGGGACCCAGAAGATTGCTCCGCCGTGCAGCAACGCTGGGCCGATTGCCCATCGCACTGGTCGGCCTACTGCTGGTTCCATCGGTCGCAGAGTGGTCGAAAACTGATCAAGGACTGAGGCTGGTACCCTGGTTCTTCCTGTTGCTGGTGACGATTCAGGCTCTTGCGATGGTGCCGATCACCTCCGCCTGGAACGGAGTGCTGAGAGGCAACTATACCGATAAACGACGGGGAAGCCTCTTCGGCAATGCGCAGAGGTGGGGGTCGCTGCTCTCAGGAATCACCACCCTCGGAGCGGGAGTCTGGCTTCACTACAGTAGCGATGCATTTCCCTGGATTTACATCATCGCAGCGGTGGCCGGCTGGTTCGCATGCCTCATCTTCGCCAGGGTTCCGCTGAGGAGCCGAGAAAAATCAGCGGTCGATGCTCCGCGCATCGACAGCGCGACAGCCCTGTGGCAAATTCTCAAGAGAGATAGGCGCTTTTTCACCTACGAGCTGGGATTCGTTCTGTATGGCACTGGCTTCATGGCTTTGATCACTGCCAAACCCATCTGGACCGTCGATGCCGAGTTTCTGGCACTTTCCTGGCCGGTACTTCTCGGGACCAAGGGGATCGTGAGTCTCGCTGCAGTGCTCCTGACCCCATATTTTGGTCGGACCATCGATAGGATCGGGCCCGGCTGGCTTTCGGGGGGAGCCTTTTGTGGACTGATGGTCTATGCCGTCTTGCTGGCGGCGGCTGATTCCGCCACCAGTTTTGTCGTGGCTGAAATCGTCTTCGGAATCTCGATGTCAGCAGTGATCCTGGCGTGGAATGTCGGGCCCATCTCTTTTGCCACGGTAGATCAGGGAAGAGCCTATATGGCGGTTCACGTGGCCCTGGTGTGCGTGCGAGGGTTGATAGGCCACCCGATTGGCGGATTTCTGGCAGAATCGACCGGAGATCCACGCTACGTGTTTGGATTTTCCATGCTGATGTGGATGATTGCAGCGGGCGTGATGTTTTCCCTGGGGAAGGGACCCGCTCGAAGAACCGAGGAGCTGGACAGCGATCGATGATCTCTGTGGTTCGGATCTCTGTGGTTCGGATCTCTGTGGTTCGGATCTCTGTGGTTCGGATCTCTGTGGTTCGGATCTCTGTGGTTCGGATCTCTGTGACCAAGTGAGTAGTGAATTAATATCAGGAGGATGAGATGGCGAGGAAGAGAGGTGGCCGCGGATCGAGTTCGCGCACCAATTCTCTGGATGAATCACTGGTGTCTCTGGATCGATCCAGAGGACCTTTATTTCTCGAGAAGAAAGAGCAGTCAGCGAGTTCTCCCGGAAGGCCGGATGGGCATCGTGATCCGATGTGTTGTCGCCGGCCACAGAACAGGATGCGTATCACCGACCTGGAAGCGATCGACATCAGTCGAGCATTTTCAGAAAAGCCCCACCTGAAGGGGAAACTCAAGGAAGTGCTGGCACGGATGGGTGTATCTCTCACATTCATCGGCGACACCAACAAGGCGCAGCCCTACACCTGTCCTCTCCTCGATGAGGATACTTGTCTGGTTCATCGAAGTGCAAAGCCTATCGAGTGCCTTGCTATCCGCGACGATGAAACCTTCAGTCAGGAAGGCAGGCGCTCAATCGAGCGTCGCGACCAACTCAACCAGGACCTCTTTGCCAACAACTGGGAGTACAAATCGATCCCATTGATGTTGGCTAACTATTTGATGGATGCGGAGGGGCCAGCGGTGGGGAAGTCGGGATCGACTCTCCGAAAGGAAGTTCAGAAGAAGAAGAGGCGTGATGATTCAGATCGTCGAAATGCGGGGGATGAATCCTGATGAAACTGCTCATCCATGATGTGGTCTTGCCGCTGGGCAAGACCGAGCAGGACCTTCCGCGTTTTGCAGGACGTCGTCTGAAGATTGCGCCATCACAGATCTTCACTCTCGAAGTGCAGCGCCGATCGCTCGATTGTCGGAAGGGTCGACCACCTCGCTGGGTACACGCCATCATCATCGAAGTGCCCTCACACCTGTCCGATCAACTGTTGAAACAGGGGCGAGCGAAAAAGTGGGATCCACAGAAGATAGAGATCTCCACCTCGCATTCGGATCAGAGTCCTGTCGTGGTCGGCACCGGCCCTGCAGGTCTCTTCTGTGCCTGGCGATTGGTCCAGGGAGGGGCGAAGCCTCGCATCCTGGAACGAGGGCCAGAAGTGGTGACGCGTTCGAAGCGTTGGCACAAGTTCATCGAGGGTGGTGAGTTCGACCCGGAATGCAACTTGCTCTTTGGTGAGGGAGGAGCGGGAACCTATTCCGATGGTAAGTTGTACACCCGTGTCCAGGACCCTCGTGTACCAGAGGTGTTGCAAGCACTGGTGGATCATGGTGCCCCCGAGGAGATTCTGACCGACGGTCGACCTCATGTCGGGTCGAACTTGCTCCCCAGCATCGTCAAACGAATGAGAAATGCCCTGGAACAACAAGGTGCGCAGTTCTTTTTCGATCATCGACTGGTGGACCTGAAAGTCGATGGAGATGCAGAGAGTCGGAAAGTTTCAAAAATCATCGTCGAGAATGATGGTGAGAAGGTGGAGTGGGAGACGGATTCTCTGTTTCTGGCCACTGGCCACAGTGCTCGTGATGTCTACCGGATGCTGGCGAAACACCAGGTACCGATGAGTCAGAAGTCGTTCCAGATCGGTGTTCGTGTCGAGCATCCGCAGGGAGCCATCGATCAGATGCAATACGGTGAATCGGCCGGGCACCCTCAGTTACCGCCGGCAGATTACAGCCTGGTCTCGCGCCGCTCGGAGAAAGACGTGTTCAGCTTTTGCATGTGTCCTGGCGGAGAGATTCTGCCATCGACGGAGCAGAGTGGATTCATGTGCGTCAATGGAGCTTCCAGGTATCAGCGAAAGAGCCCGTGGGCCAACAGTGGTTTCGTCGTCACAGTGGATCCGGATTCGTTTGGAAATCCCGATGATCCGCTGGCGGGAATCGCATTTCAGGAAAAAATAGAGAAGGCTGCTTTCGATGCCGCCGGTGGCGATTTCTCTGCACCGGCTCTGCGGTTGATGGACTTCCTTCATCGGCGACTCTCGACCGATCTTCCCGAAAGCAGTTACCCGAGAAAGTTGACGCCGGCTCTCTTCGAGGAGATCTTTCCGGCGACGATTCTCGATCCGATTCGAGTCGGGTTGGCAGATCTGGCCGGACGCTTTCGTGAGTTCGGGCACCGGGATGCCATCATCACAGCACCAGAGTCGAGATCGTCGAGTCCTGTTCGAATTGATCGTCATGAAGAATCGTTTCAGAGTGAGGGATTGGCAGGGCTCTATCCTCTCGGGGAAGGCGCTGGATTTGCCGGTGGAATCTTGTCCGCCGCGCTAGATGGCATGAGAGCGGCGGAGATCTGGATGTCGAAGGAGCAACGGGTTTCCCAAGCCTGATCCGATTCGAGATCGTGCTTTCGCTTCGGCCTACTTCAAGGGAATCGAGACTGGTACAGTCTTGCCGTACCAGACGCAGGGAGAATACACGTGCGCATCTGCCTGCTGACCACCCAAGATCTCGACGCTGATCCGTTTCCTTCCGATGACTGGCCCTGCGATCCTCGACCCTACATTCCCGAAGCACAGTGGCATGTTGCCGTGCTGAAAGGAAAGCACCAGTCGATCGCGCAGGTGGAGCAGCTGATCGAACAGAACTTCGATCTGTACTTCAACCTCTGTGATGGAGCCGCGGATCAGGACACCCCGGGTATCGAGGTGATCGAGACCCTCGAGAAGCACCGGGTTCCCTATGCGGGTGCTTCCTCCGAATGCTACGAACCGACGAGAGAGCAGATGAAACAGGTCTGTCATGATCTGGGTATCGCCACTCCGGCGTACGTGTTCGCCAGAACGGTAGAAGACGTGGAAAGAGCTGCGGAAACGCTGCGCTTCCCGCTCTTCGTCAAGCACCATAGCAGTTATGCATCGGTCGATCTGAGTCGCCGCTCAAAGGTTCAGAGTCCTGAGGGATTGAGGATTCAGGCCCGCAAAATCATGTCTCGTCATGGCGCAGCGCTGATCGAGGAATACATCGACGGCATCGAGTGCACGGTGCTGGTGGCGGAGAATCCGCAAGACGCGGACCACCCCATCACATACACGCCGGCACAGTATCGCTTCCCGGAAGGGGAGAGTTTCAAGCATTCCGATCTGAAGTGGGTCGAGTATCAGGGCCTGACCTCATTTCCAGTACCAGACCCTCTGCTGGCAGAGCGGCTGAGGGATGAATCGGCACGTTTCTTCGTCGGGTTGAAGGGCGCCAGCTTCGGTCGTTGCGATATCCGGGTCGATCGAGAAGGCACCCCGTACATGCTGGAACTCAATGCAAACTGTGGCATCTACTATCCGGAGGCGGATTGGGGGAGTGCTGACATCTGCCTCTCACTCGATCCAGCGGGCCACGAAGGATTCACCAGGCAACTGCTGGCGGCAGCCTTCGCGAGGCACGCACGGCTAGTCGCTGATTCCCCCGAACGGCTGGAAACCGAGTCGATGGAAAAAGGGCCCCCGACCGACTGATCGGAGGCCCCTTTGCATTTCCGTTTCGAATCCGACCGAATCGCATTGAACCATCCGGGTCGGCGAAAAAACGCCGATCATCGGAGAGTCCTCGACGAAGCAAGGCGGATTACTTCTTGTCGAACTCGTCCTGGTACTGCTGGAGTACCTGGCGGATCGAATCTCCCTGGCCACCAGCAGCGGCGTACTTGCTCGCACGATTTTGCCACTTGAGGGCACCTCTCAGGTCTCCTGTTTCGTAATAAACTCGTGCCAAGGTGTCGAGTACCGCGGCATCTTCCGATCCGGTCAATTGATTGGCCTGAACGGCGGCTTTCATCGCAAGTTCAAGATCCCGAACCTCAAGACCCTCAGTATCGGCGATGGTCCATGCGATGGAGTTGAGCACTCGCGAGTCCTCGAAATTGATGTCGACCAGCTGGTTGCCGAGAATGTAGGCGGCTTTGTACTGGTGGAAGCGAGTCAACAGCAGGTTGAACTTCTGCATCTTCAGCGAGCTGTTTTCGGGAAAGCGAAGGATTCCTTGGTCGAGAATCTCCATCGCTGCGGTCTGGTCCTTGGCTTGAATCGCAGCGGAGAGAGCACTACGAATTCTATTCATCTCATTCTTCATGGCCTGGTCAGCATCATGCTTTTTACGAGCGGCGGCCCGATCCCAGCTGCCATCGACCACTGCAGCAAGAGGTTGATCCATGCTCATCGGATGGCCGATCCATTCGATCTTCCCATCTTTTCCGATGATGAAGCTGCTGGGGATTCCCCGTCCTCCGGCCGCTTTGAAAACTTCAGTCTTGACCGATTCGTCCGGGTCGGTGGCGACGATGTAGGACATCGCCTCGGTCCAGGACTTCCCTGGAATGATGCTGTCCTTGGCCATGAATGCGGTGACCGTATCCAGATCCTCATCGCTGAGGGCGAGCACCGTGACCTGGTCCTTGTACTTCTTCTGAATCGCTGCAAGGTGCGGCACGGCACCTTTGCAGGGTCCTCACCAGGTGGCCCAGAACTCCAGCACATAGATGCGATTCTTATCGAGGGAGTTCACTTCTCCGCCCTGGATGAAGTGCTCGATCATCATCGTCGGGAGGGGGTCTCCGATGGAGAGCACCGGCTCATCGGCAGGGTACAAGGGTCCACTGAGAGAGACTCCCAGGAGTATCGTCAGCAATATTTTCATCCGGGTCACCACCTTTCATGGCAGGATTAGTTCTGTATCGACCTACATGATCACACCGTGGAGTCCCGCGGGCAAGGTTGTGCTGGGGTCCAGGAGCGACCGTTGTCGAGATCGGGTGGGGCCAATAGGATCAACCCCACGTGGGGTCCTCGTTGTACAGGAGTGTTTCAGATGTCCAGATACAAGCCAATACCGTTCGACTACCAGCGACTCGATCCCGCTCAGATGGAACAGATTTCTATTCAGTTGCTGGAACAGATGGGGAGCCGGAGGTCGATACGTTCTTTTTCTGACGATCCAGTACCGTTGGCATTGATCGATCGAGCGATCGAGATCGCATCAACGGCCCCGAGCGGCGCCCATCGGCAACCGTGGAAGTTCGTCGTCGTTGATGATCCGCAGCTGAAACTGGAGATTCGTCAGGCCGCCGAGAAGGAGGAGCAGCGATCGTACTCCTCACGGATGCCTCAGGAATGGCTCGACGCACTGGAGCCGCTGGGAACCGATGCGGTAAAGCCTTATCTGGTGGAAGCTCCATACCTGGTGGTGCTCTTTGCGGAGACCCATCAAATCGATCAGTCCGGGAGCAAATCTCGCAACTATTACGTCTCGGAATCGGTCGGGATCGCCGCCGGAATGTTTGTCACAGCACTCCATCTGATGGGGCTCGCAACGTTGACACACACACCCTCTCCGATGGGATTCCTGAGGGAGATCCTCCAGCGTCCCGCCAATGAACGACCTTATCTGCTCTTTCCTGTCGGCTATCCCGCTGAGCGGTGCGAGGTCCCGGACATCGTGAGGAAGCCTCTTGATCAGGTTCGAATCCGAAATCTAGACTCTCGAGAGGAAGATTCCTGATCGCCGACCGTCTGGATCTCCCCATCCGGAGGGTTTCACACCGTATACTCTCGGGATCATGAGAAATGACCCGACCCGATACCAGCTGATCGATTTCGGAGATCAGCAGAAACTGGAGATGATCGGTGGGATGAAGTTCATCCGCCCCGATACCTCTGCCACCGGTAGCCGTACCCGGCCAAAGGCCTGGGACGATGTCGACGGTCGATTTGTACGTGATCGCAAGGGGAAGGGGAGTTGGAACTGGAATTCAGTTCCACCGGAACCGTGGATCGGCCAGCACGCTGGACTCCACTGGGCTCTGCGTCCCAATGTCCATGGACACATCGGCATTTTTCCCGAGCAACAGGAGAACTGGAACTGGATTTCGGATCAGATTTCCGGTGATCCCATCGAAGTTCTGAACCTGTTCGGCTACACCGGTGGAAGTACACTGGCTGCGGCTGCAGCAGGAGCCAAGGTCTGCCACCTCGACGCTTCACGTTCGAGCGTCAAGTGCGCAAGAGCGAATGCCAATTCATCCGATCTTGGGGATGCTCCGATCCGCTGGATCATCGACGATGCGATGGAATTCCTGCAGCGCGAACTACGCCGAGAAAAACGCTACCAGGGAATCATCATCGACCCACCCTCCTATGGCAGGGGACCCGGCCGACAGGTGTGGGACATCGATCGAGACATGATCAAGATGCTCGATCTGTGTCGTGACCTGTTCACTGCAGATGGACGATTCTTGCTTCTTACTTCCCACTCTCCTGGATACACGCCGGATGTCCTGGCCCGACTGGTCGAAGATCGGTGTGGATTCCGATGCCAGCGAGGAGAGATGCAACTGGAGGCAGAGGATGGTCGCCGTCTCTCATCGGGTAGCTGGGCTCGGTGGAGTCGGAGGTGATGCAGATGGATGACCTGGAACCGATCACCAGCCTGCAAAATCCACGAGTGAAACAGGTGGTTCGTCTGCGCGATCGGCGAGACCGTGATCGTGAAGGGCTATTCCTGATCGAGGGCTATCGTGAACTGAGTCGCGCTCTGGCAGGATTACAGCCCATCACCGAGGTATATACCTGTCCTGAGTTCTACCTGGGCAGCAATGAACCGCGATTGCTGGAACAACTGGTCGAACGGTGCGGAGCTGCGATTCAACCGGTGTCGAGTCAGGTCTTTCGCAAGATCTCATACCGTGACCGCCCCGATGGTTTGTTGGCACTGGCCCCGCGACCGCAGTGGGGCCTCGATCAACTGGGCTCGATCGATGGTAGTGTCGCGCCGCTGTTCCTGGTGGCGCAATCGATCGAGAAGCCGGGCAATTTGGGGACCTTGTTACGAACCGCGGATGCGGCTGGAGTTACCGGAGTGGTGGTGGTGGATCGGTGTACCGATCTGTTCAACCCCAATGTGGTTCGAGCCAGCGTCGGCACACTATTCACGGTGCCGATCGCCGAAGCGACGAGCACCGAGGCGATCCTCTGGTTCCAGCAGAATGGAATCCGGTTGGTGGCGACCACTCCCGATTCGCCGCTCGACTACACAGCGACCGATCTCTCCGGGCCTCTGGCTCTGGTGATGGGGAGTGAGCAGTATGGACTCGACGACCGCTGGCTGGAGAAAACCGACATCCAGGTCAGGATTCCGATGGCAGGTCAGGCCGATTCCCTCAATGTGGCGACCGCCACGGCCATCGTCCTGTTCGAGGCGCTTCGTCAGAGAAGCAGCGACTGATCGAGTGGCTTTAATCGAGTGAGCGGATCGCGGTGCGTGGTAGGTTCGCATCGCGCAGGGCATTCTCGATTCGATCCCAGTCAAAGGCTGGCCCTGGATCGACCTTGTGGCTGCCGACATGCCAGTGTCCGACAATTCCCGCCACCGGTTGCCCCGAGATTTCTTGCCGGAGCCCGTCTTTCACCTGACCGCTGGTCTGGCGCGGAACACGGGCTTCGATTCGCGGGAGACTGCGGCAGAGGGTCACCAGCAGAGCCTCCAGAGACTGATATTGCGCCTCGGTGAAGTCTCTTTGATAGAGATGCTGGCCGTGGATTTCTCCTTCGAATAGTGGCTGGCGCGAAGGAAAGCCGGGCGTCAACTCTGCCGAGGTTCCGACTACAGAGGCTGGATTCAGTCGTATCTGTCCATCCTCGACCAGATAATGGCGATCGGCTTCCTGGGCCGTGGGAAATGCTCCGAAATGGGCGATTTCGATTCCGATCGATCGATCGTTGGCGATTCCTGCATGCCAGGCTCGTTCCTTGACATCAAGGGTCTGGTAAATGGTGCCATTTACATCGAGTAAGAAATGACTGGAGAGTCCCCGAATATCGTGAAGAACGTGGAAGCACCGACTTGATGATCCGCATGCATCGTAATGAATGACGATGGTATCGATCACCTCGGCGAGATCGGCCCGGGTCCAGCCTTGGTGTCGCACCCGTGCCTTCAAATCATCATCGGTCAATCCCCTTCGCATCGAGCCGAAGCGGAGCACCTGATCCGGCTCGTCGCGGGGAGAAGCGATCTCTGGAAAGTCGCGTCTATGTGCTCGATAGGCGTCATAACCACCAGAATCGAGCCAAAGTCGTACGGCTCTTCCGGTGTGGATCAGGTCCCCGGCAATGACGATTTCATCGCCGATTCTGGGGGCCAGATTTCCGGCGATCTGGGCACATCCGCTGGTCAGCAGCAGGGTTCCCAGCAGCAGGTACCGGGGTAAAGTTTGTAAGTTTAACAATATGACTATTGTGAAACTGTTACAGGGAGGTCTTGTTTCGGGTGTTGACATGTGGCAGTATTGGACATTCATGACTCTCACTCTCCGAGAAGTTCACGGAGTAGTCAAGTGCCAGGGTCAGGAACAGTGCGTTATTGTGCCACCGAGCATTATATGCGGTGGATGCTGGTACTTTCCAGCGGAGTGACGAGGTTGTGAGGACCTCCTTCAGTGTGTTGTGGCGGGAGCAGGTGCCCTAGGGCGCTGTCACACACCCGATTTCCAAGGGAATCGGTACTACCGGAAAGGACTATATGATGGGTATGGAGCAAGAGATGGATAATCTCGGTCGGCTAGATGTTGAAGCACTTCGGCAACTCGTTTCTCTCAAGGAGAATAGCGGGAAGCTGAATCGCTTGGAGAGCAAACGGCAACGCCTCAAGGATGAACTCGATCGCGTCGAGGATCAGATTCGAGAATTTCTCGGTCAGTTCCCCGAGGTTCGTGGGTACCTGACGACGGCGGGTGGATCTCTACGTCGCCTGACCCCATCGGGAAGGCGTCCAAGAGGATGGATCCGATCTCAGGTCGAAGAAGTACTCAGCGAAGCCTCTGAGCCGATGACTCCCGCAGAAGTGCGCGATGAAATCGCTCGAAAGCACCCCGAAGAAGCGACCAAGAATCTGTACCTGGCCATCTTCCAGCATCTTCGTCGGCACGATGAGTTCACGCAGGATGACTCGGGACGCTGGCAGATGACGGTCAAGGAAATTGCTTGATCAGAGTGGTCTCGCTTCAATAATTTCCGATTTCTCTCTCCGGAGTGATACACTCTCCCGCCGGCACCTGCCTGGGATCGAGTGATTCTGCGGCTGGTGATATGCGCTGGTGATATGCGGCATTCTGTAATGCTGCAAGAGCATCGCCACAAGTGCATCGCCAGATGAGTCCTCGGAGGAAACTGATGTCCAATCCACAGCCACCAGACTCCGAATCGCCATCGTCAGATTCATCGTCATCGCCTCCAGCCTGCTCCGACAATTCGAGCAGAGGTCTCTTGTGCGGAGCGCTGACGATTCTTGCCGTTGCATCGGTGGTGGCTCTCGCCGCTAACTCTGTACGTTCATCCCATGCCATCGACCTGCAACGTGATTACTTTCCCAAACTACCTGAATTCTCGACACCCGAGGGGAATGGCGACTCGACCCAGCCGCCTGGTGTGACGGGTACTGACCCGGGGGATCAGGTTCCAGTCGAGCCCGATGATGGGATACAGCGGATTTCCTTCGATGATGCGCGCGACAACTTCAACAGTGCCGAGGATGAGTTCGAGGCCACAGGCGAATCGATCTATCTATTCGTCGATGCTCGTTCGAGCGATTTGTACGAGGAGAGCCACATTCCTGGAGCGCTTTGGCTCTACCACTATGAATCGGAGGCGTTGATCGATGATCTTCGCCCTGAACTGGAGATGGCGTTCTTCGTCATCGTCTACTGCAATGGTGGTGATTGCGACGATAGCCTTCATCTGGCGGCGGATCTCTCCTCGCTGTACGGCATTCCGACCGAAAACATCTATGTCTATGAAGGTGGCCTCAATGAGTGGGTCGAAAACCAGATGCCGGTGATCTCTGGATCGGAGCGTCGCTGATGGATATCGAGCCACTTCGTAAACTGGACGCAACGGGTGTGCCGTTACTTCTGGCCCGAGTCATCGTTGGATTCACTTTCCTCTACTACGGTGCCGAGAAGATCGGAGACCCGGTCCCATTCTTGAAGAGCCTCAAGGGATACGAGGTCTTGCCGCTGCACCCTTCCTGGATCATCAACAGTCTCGCGGTGATCTTGCCCTGGATCGAAGTGATCTGCGCTGCGGCGATATTGAGTGGCATCCAGTTACGCAGTGCTGCTCTTTTGACCACTGCGATGCTGGCAATCTTCACGCCGATGGTCTTGAAGTTGGGATTGTCTCTGGTCGGAACGGAAGTCGGCTTCGATGGCCTGTGTGACGTGGTGGCCGATTGCGGTTGCGGTAGTGGCAAGATTCCGATCTGTCCGAAACTGGCAACCAATTGTGGATTGTTGTTACTCTCGCTGTGGATCTTGTTGAGCCGATCCAAAAAGTTCCGTGGTGGCCTCGGAGGCTGAGGGTCGAGCCCCTCCTGATCGGTCGATCAGCCCACTGAGATCATCATCGAAGATTACTTCTTCTCGAGTAATCGATCGATGGTCGCTTCCAGCATCCCTTCTCCACCCGCCCCGACCCTGACCGAAGCGATGACTCCGTTGCGGTCGATCAGCACCACCATCGGAATTCCACCGACACCGTAGCTATCGAACTGACTCTTACCCGTGATGACGAACGGGTAGGAAATGCCGAATCGTCGCCGAAAATCGAGCACATGCTGGGGGAAACTGTTGCCGTTGAGTCCTGTGACTCCTTGACCGCGGGAGCGATCATCCGTGGAGGGCATCCAGCCTCGGGCGTATGGTTTGGTCACTCCCAGGACCATCAGCCCCTGATTCTTCCTCTTGCTATAGATGCGATCGAGACCAGGCATCAGCAGCCGGCAGGGGCCGCACCAGGTCGCCCAGAAATCGAGCAGCACGACCTTTCCTTTGCACTTCGATAACGGCTGTTCCTCGCCACCAAACCAGGTCGCACCGGCGATCTCTGGAGCGGGCTTTCCCAGCAGTTTCATACGGACGGTCATGTTGCGACGGGATCGTGCATCCTCACCGTTGCGATTGAGATCATCGGCGAGTCGACTCCAGGCGCGACGGGCATCGAGTTGCTCGCCGCAGGCGGCGTGCAGATCACCCCGAAGGAGCCACGCTTCACGAATCTCAGGACTTCCTTCATCGAGAAGATCGGTCGCTTTTCGGATGGCTGTGAGCGCCGCTTCGAGATTTCCAAGTTCCGAATGAGCCCGTGCCAGTGGAACCACAGCCCTCTTCGCCTCGGCGCTGGTAGGAAACCTGTCCACCACGGAACTCAGCATTCGAGCCGCCTCCGCGGGCCTGCTCTTGAGTCCGTGATCGGTGCCGATGGTCAGAAGGCAGCCTCTCAGCACCGCAAGATCTTCATCGGTTTTCAACAACTCTTCGAGGTCTTGATCCTGGCAAGCGTGGATGAGAGCGAGTGTGTGGCGACGAGTGGCAGGCAAGTTGCCACTGGCCTCGGCAGTGACCAGTTCTCGATAGGCGCTTCGGATGACTTCGCTGACATCGACCGTTGAACTCGGTGTTGTGAGCAAGGCTA
>JABHOG010000022.1 GCA_018694835.1 Planctomycetota bacterium
CTGTTCACCGCATCGGGACCACGCTTGCTGATGCCGGACCAGGCGGTGATCGGTGCCCGCCGAACTCTGGACCAGGCGATCGTCATCGATGTCCGGATCGAGTCACAATCTCGCTGTCAACTGCGCATCGGAGATGGTCCGCCAGAAACCCTCATCCTCGATGCTGGTGAGGCTACGATGAAAATCGACGCCCCGCCCCCCGGCACTCCCATCGTGGTTTCCTGGGAGCAGCACTCGGCGGCTTGCCAGGTTCCTCCGAGGCGACGACCGATCTCCATCCAGGATGACTCACAACTGGAAACGGTCGCGGCAGTCCTCTCGGTACTGGAACGGACTGGATCCATCGTCCTCGACGAGACCGACCCCGATCTGCTCATCGTCAGAGGAATCGCCACCGCAAGTTCTCGCCCCTTCATCTCGTTTCCAGCGGCGCCCACCGATCTGTTCCTACCCCGGGTGATCCCAGCCTCTCCCGCTCCAGCGCTACTCGAGGGGCTTCATCCTCGATACTGGACCATCCTGCAGGGGCAGGTGGCGACCGGGGTGCCGCTGCTGATCGATCAGCAGGGTCAGGGGCTGATCGGTCGCTCCGATGGTGGATTCCACTGGGGATTCCTACCCGATGATGGAGACCTGTGGCGTCGCTCCGACTGGCCGGTGCTGTTGGGTCGAATGATCGAGGAACTGGTGCCCACTGCGTATCGCAAGCCACCATCGATGCCGGCGATGGCGAGCGCCCAGCTGCCGCTGATTCTGGCACTGCTACTGGCACTGTGTGGATCGCTATCGCTCGGCCGCAGTGGTCTGCTGGCGACCTTGCTGATCTGCGTCGCCATCGCAGTCGGACAGATGCCCAGCGCGGCGCGCCCACTGATCGGAGACGAGAACCTCGAACAGATCAGTGCGACCACCGATGCCGGTCGATCTTTGCAACTGCTCGACAGTTCCTCACCGGCGTCCCCCGATCTGATCCAGCGAGTTCAACAACGAGGGGTCGGTCTCACCCTGGTGACCGATCCGAGCCGCCTCAACGATTCTCCGATCACCCGCGTCCGACCGGGTCAGCAATACTCCATCGAGGGATGGAAATCAGCACTGGCGCTCTCGCCGCAAGGCACCACGACCCGCATCGAGTGGCCATGGATCGCCGAGCAGTCTGGAGTCTGGTTACTGAAACGTGAAGCACAGCAGCCGCTCGGCGATGCTCCCGATCGGATGGTAGTGATCGTCGAATCATCGATCCCTGCAGCACTGTGGAGCGATCCCGAGGCGATCGCTGCACAGTTGTTACCGCAACCGGAGTTCTCGATGGTCGGTGGGATCGGCCACTTGCCACAGCCGGCGGCGGGATCCGTCATCGTCTGGAATGGAATCCCCATCGCGGCAGATCTGTTCAACCCGCTGAAATCCTGGATCGAGCAGGGCGGCGCCTTTCTGGCCCTTCCCGCCGATCGCTTCTGTGACGATGAACCGACCCGCATCGGTCTCGAAGGTATCCTCGCCACCGCGATCCCTGCGGCACCCGACCCGCCACTGCAGGATCTTGGAGTGTTGTTACTCGATCTCTCCGGCAGTCTCTCGGGAGCATCCTCCACGATACTACTCGAGGGGACTATGGCACTCCTCGAAGGCTCCCCGCGAAACAGTCGCTGGGGCATTGCGGGCTTCCGCGATCGACTCGACTGGATCATCGAACCGGGAACTCCGATCGATTCCTCGTGGCTCGAGCGGATCCCTCCTCAGATCACAGCGGGAGGTGGAACCGATCTGGGTCAAGCGTTGCAACAGTGCCGGGATACGATGATCGATCATCCAGGAGGTCGCTCTTTGGTGGTGATCACCGACGGGCGCACGACACCGGACGACTGGATCGCCATCGGCGACTCGTTGATGAAGGCTGACATCGAACTCGACATCGTACTGGTTGGAGATTCGATCGAACGATCCGCGGTGGAACAGCTCTGTCGTCATTCCGGGGGGCAACTCCACCACGCTCGAAGTTCCAGTCATGCCGCAGCTCTGCTGCAAGATGCAGTGCAATCGACAGAACAGGGCTGGCAACCGGTCGAGTCACCGGTACTGGTATCCGCTGTAGATCGCTTCATCGAAGCGGGGCCGAGGCTTCCCCCGGAACCGAGCCGCAGAGTGGCCATCGACGCACCAACGCGTCACCCCGAGGGAAAGTGGCTCTGGGTCGATGGCAGTGGTGCGCCGATCCTGGCGATTCGCCCCATCGGGGATGGGCTCAGCGCGACCTGGTATTCCGGCCTCGATCGATTCAGTTTGGCCGGATCCGTCGACGAAACTCATGCCCATCTATCGCAGTTGTTGGCAGCGGCTGCCGAGCAACGCCAGCCACGGCACCGAAGAGGATTCGTCATCCACACTGCCAGCGGAATGCCACAACTTTGGTGGTCTCGACTGGAGGGTGATCCTTTGTCGGGGGAGGTCACTGGCGGTCATGTGGGAAGCGCGGCGATGCGGCTCCGGGGTGTCGCCACTCCCGGAGAGAACGGGTTCGTGGCACCGCTCGCATCGATCACCGGAAATACCCCACCGTCACCGATCTGGTGGAAACAAGGCTCTCGCATCGATGCAGCAGCGGTTCCTGCTCGTGGAACTGCTCGGCACTGGCGCTCGGTACTGGGCGATCGAACGTTGGCCCCAGCCAGCCTCGGTGCGCCGGTCGGGTGGCTACTGGTTGTGGCTGCTGCGTCGTTGCTCAGCAGCCGAGTGCGTCAGGGGTGGGATCGACTCCTGCAACGGGATACGGCGGTGGAAGCGGCCCGGAACCGTTGAACAGTTCTTGCAGGATGACCACGGCATCGGAGATATCGAGAGTTCCATCATCGTTGGCGTCTCCGGCGTCCTCACAACTGAGCTGGGTGGTACTGCCGAAGAGCAGATCGAGCAGCAGGATCGGATCGCTGATGTCGACGGTGAAATCACGATTGGCATCCCCACGGATGAAAATCTGTGGACCCGGAGGAGGCGGGACGATGGCCGAGCCGGGTCCTCCAGGACTGCCGAGATCACCAGATCCATAGGGGGTGGTGGCGCTGATCCAGACAGCTGGATCATTGGGATCGGGCGCCAGCAGATCGAGAAGTTCCGCAGAGAATCCGGCCAGGAAGGGCCAAGTAGCGGAAGAGTACATCACTCTCGCTCGCTCCACCGCCAGTGGATCGATCAGCACCACTTCATCGATGCTGTTGGCCAGGATCAGATTTCCGCCGTAGACGTAATCCACGTCCACTCCACCGTTGGTCGCAACATTTCCGTCGCGGGCCAACACGAGAAACTCCAAGGGTGCGATCAGTAACCCTGCAGGTGCATTGATCTGATGAATATCGATATCGTCATCGCGAATTGTCCAGCCGTTGAGATCGACGGTGGCGCTTCCTCGATTGAAAATCTCGAACCATTCCCCGACCGCATCGCTGACCACCGAAGGATTCGGCATCACCTCCGAGATGACCAGGTTGACGGCGCCGGGATCGGGGGGGGGTGCTCCACACCCCTGGCCAGTCAGTGGCACGGCGGACACGGTCGAGCCTGTGACACTCTCATTCCCCGAAACATCGGTCGCAGAGACCTGATAGAAGTACTGGGTTCCGCCATCCACCGCGGTGTCGATCAGGTTGCTGACAGACCCGCTGGAGGTGAGCAAGGTGAACGGTCCCTGAACAGCGGTCGCTCGGTAGATGGAATAGCCGGAAAGGTCACTCTCGCTGTTGTTTGCCCAGTCGACGGTGACCTGGCACTCTCCAGCCACCGCCGAAAGGCTGGTCGGAGCCGCCGGCGGAGTGGTATCGGAGGTGGGACAGACCCAGATCTGACAGACATATTCAGGATGATCGACGTATGGATTTCTATTTCCCTGATATCCGAAGACCACATCGTTTCTCATCTGTTCCTCGGCACTGACCGGATCCTCGATATGCCACTCGAGCAGGGTCGAGAGTAACCCCATGTAGGCGATACTCTGATTGGCCGATGTGTTCGACACGATCTGCGAACGATTGTCGGTCAATCGGAGATCCGGTTCACTGCAGCCACTGATCGAGTGAGTGCCTCCCTCGTACCGCGTCTCCATGTAGAACATCGATCGTGCCGCATCTCCTCGGTGATCTTCCCACACTTGCCACGATCCTGAATTTCCAGCACCACTCCCGAGATTGGTGAAAGGGGTGCCTTCGGCGGCATAAGAGGAACAACTGGTAAAGCACCAGTCATAGGGACGATTGCCCCGTGAAGAGTTGTAGGAGGGGCTCGCCGCATGGAGGTGGTGAACATCCGAGTAAGGGTAATTGCAGGAGTTGTCATTGGTGTAGCCATAGGATGAAGGCCAGGTGTGCTCCCGGTTCCAGCCATTGGTCGTGTTCTGGGCGGACCACGGGACCGAGGTGTTGCGATAGAAGTTGATCACATTGGCAAGATTGGCGGGATCTTCGTCGGCGGCTCCGACGATGTCCCAGGTATCGGTCGCAGAACTGGTGTAGGGAAATCGCTGATGATCATCGATGATGGAGTGCAAAGCCTGACGCAGCGATTCACCGACCAATCCATTGGCTGGATTGTAATAACCAGCCGGTGGGTCCGCCTGCAACGGTCCTGTCGTCAGCAGGCAGAGCCACTGAAGCCAGATGGCTATGAGAATCGTAGGTGTCCGTTTCTGGACCATCATCGTCCGATCTAGGGCTCTTTGAAGTCTACCTCAGTCCCCGGAGGGGTGAGAGACTTCTCGTGAAGTGACTATCCAGTCCATACTACCACTTAACAAATAGAAGCCGGGTCAATTGCCCGCCTCCCTGCTGTAGTGCGATGAAGTGGCACTCCCCCCCCCACTGAAGGTCTTGTATCGGGAAAACACCGAACTTTTGTCAATCCACTCTAACGTTACAGAAATAGGCTGCGACTGTTTACAAACTCCCTGAGGGGAGGATAATAAAACACCTCCAGTGTGTGGAAAATTAAGAAGAAGGACGAGGGTTAGGATGAAATTGACGATGTCGTGGACAGCTGCGCTCGGTGCAATACTGCTCGGCGCACTGCTGCTGCCTCCCCAGCTCCAGGCTCAGGGGTGGGTCATCAGCGGGACCGTGGCCGATGCTCTGGGGAGCCCGATTCCCCAGGCGGACCTCGATCTGTTCAGCGATCTGGCCCCTTCGGTAGAGATTGCCGTCAGTGGAGACACCACCGGTCCCGACGGAACCTTTTCGATGACCATCCTCGATGCGGTTCCAGCCGGAGCCTTCTCGATGCAGGTCGAACCCCCACCTGGATTCTTATCGACCACCCTCTCGCTCTCCCTCTCCGGAAGTATTGATGTGGGAGTCATCAACCTCGGAAGTGGCTGGATCATCAGCGGAATCGTCCAGGACACCAATGGCAATCCCTTGGCTCCCATCGACATCGACATGAGAGGAACCAATACCGGGTGGATCAACTTGACCGGGGATTTCACCAATGCCGCTGGAATTTTCACAATCACCTTGTCAGCACTGGTCGATGAATATCGAATTGTCTTTTCGATGGCGACTCCCACACCGACAGTATTTCCCCTTCAACTGGACGATGTCTTTCTGTTTGGTGACACCGACCTGGGCACAATCGTGATGGACCCAGGCTTCACCGTGATCGGTTCTATCATCGACGATACCGGAGCTCCGCTATCCGGCATCGACATGAACGCCATCGATGCGCAGGGCATTCCTGCGGAGCTGTTCAATGACGATTCTGATCTCAATGGCAACTTCTCCGTGTTGTTTCCGGCAGGGACCTGGGAGGCTAGCCTGCGCTCAGTCGATCCCACCGCCACCCAGGAATGGGTCCCACACACCTTCCCACTGATGGTCGTGGATGGACCGCTCGATCTTGGAACGACCCAGATGCTTCCCGGCTATCACTTCATTGGTGAGGTGCACGACTCGATTGGAAATTGGGTTGAAGGGGCCGACCTGGATGCAGAGCACTCCGCGACGGGAAACTCCATCACGATCAACAATGACACCACCGACATCAACGGTCGATTCGACGTGATATTGCCCATCGGCTCGCTTTTGCTCGAAATCGATCCACCCCTGCTCGGTCCAGTTCTTCAGACCGTGATCGTGCCGCTCGGTGTGGTTGCAGGTGCTCCTGTCGACCTCGGGATCATCGTGCTTCCCGACGGTGTTCTGCTCTCTGGTAGGTGCATCGACTCGACTGGCGCACCGGTCGGGCTAGTCGATGTGGAACTGTTCGATTCCGCGACAGGTATTCTGTATCCGACCATCCATGAAAATGGCGCCGCCGATGGCACCTTTTCCTTTGCCATCGACCCCGGCGTTTACGATCTGATGATCATCCCGCCAGCAGCAACAGGAGTCGCTCCCACCCTTCTGGCAGGGATCAGCGTACTCTCCAGTACAGACCTTGGAGATCTGGTGTTGGCACCCGGAGTGCAGCTCTCGGGAACCGTCGCTGCAGCAGGAGTGGCGCAACCCGATGTGTTGATAGAGGTTTCGGATCCAGCCAGCGGTATCATCCCGGCGTGGGGAACCTTGATCACCGATCCACTCGGGCACTACAGCGTGTCGCTGATTCCGGGAACCTACAATATCAACTTCACCGCGCCTCTAGCGGGCGGATACGATGACCATGTCGAGACCAATCTACCTCTCGTCAACGATTTGATCCTCGACATCGATTTCGCCATACAGGCTCCCGCAGGCGTGACCTCCTTGCTTTGCAATGCCGCTGGAAGCACCATCGAGTTGTCCTGGAACAATGCAGAAGCGGATTACGATACGATCACGGTCTTCCGGGAAGGGCTCATCCTCGGCCAGCTCGCCGGCACAGACAGTCAGTTTCTGGACTCGTCGCCGCTGGTTGGGATCCCCGCCCTTTATGAGATCATGGCCACACGAGACGGGCTCAACTCCGTGAGCAGTCCTTGCAGCGTCACCGCACCGGTTGTTTTCGTTCGCTGCGATGCGAGTCCGGATGGCCTGGTCACCATCGCAGATGCGGTGACGATCCTCTCTCACATGTTCTCACAGGGACCCATTTCTTGCCTGGACGCCGCCGATTGTAACGACTCGGGAGAGATCAACATTGCCGACCCGGTAGCCTTGCTCCAGTTCCTCTTCGTCACTGGAACTCCACCGCCAGTTCCTTATCCCACTGCCGGAGTCGATCCGACTGCAGATTCACTCGGTTGTTCCTGATCCTGAGGTGCTGGCTACAACCGGGCGCGGGTTGCAATGGGAGGCTTTCAAACCGGGTGCTGATTGCATCCGGGAACTGGCTCCAAATCCCTCGATCGGGCAGAGGAACCTCGAATCTCATAATCCCTGGCGAAGCTTTTCTCGATGCACTGCCTGGAGGATGCCCTCCCAGCTCTTGTCAGCCAGTTTCCTACCATTGAGGTAGAGCACAGGGGTGCGATCGATGCCGAGGCGTTGGCCCTCATCCAGGTCTTCGGTGATCATCATGACCAGAACGGGAGAGAGCCGATCTCTCTCGAATCGCTCGATATCGAGACCGATCTCTTTCGCCAGCGCGGTGATGGTGGCGGCGGAGAGCGAGTCCTGAAGTTTGAACAGACCAGTTCCCATCTCCCAGTATTTCCCCTGGAGGCGAGCCGCTTCCGCAGCCAGTGCTGCTGTCATCGACATCGGGTGAATCGATCCAAGGGGTTGATTTCGCACCACCACTTGCACCTGATCCTGGTGAACCTCCTGCACTTTCTCGAGAAATTCCCAGAGATCCTTGCAGCGCTCGCACTGGAAATCGACGAACTCTATGAACTGGATCGGCGCATCGCTGGGCCCTCGGGTCGCTCGGCCGTCGGTTTCGATGATGTGGACGGGTGGACTCGGCTTCTTCAAGTAAATCACCACGTCTGCAGCGGCCCTCATCCTCTCGGCAAAACGGGCTTCCAACACGATCCGTCTCTCCGTTAGCAGATGAGCACGAATCGATTCCCTGATCTGGTCCAGGTCACCGACGATTCGAGTACGGTTCATGTTGAAGAAGGACTCGACTTCCGAATCCTTCACCGCTTCCAGCTTGGAATACACTTCCTGCTGGAGGAGTTGCCTCCCATCGATCCCTTGCTTCTTGCATTCCGCCTGGAGCAGCCTGTCATTGATTCGTCGATTCAATTCGCCGATCTCGATCTCATACTTCTTCCAGTCGTACTCGTGCTCAAGATCCTCCAGGCCTTCCTCGATATCGAGAATCCTGAGCGGTTCTTCACCCACCATCACCACCACATCATCCAATCCGAGGTCGAGAGTTCTCTTCCGGAGCGGCTCCAGTTGATACTCGATCGGGATTCTCTGACTGATCTCCTCCAGCAGTGTGCGACCTATCTGGGCCGCTTGCTTGCGCGATACAGCTGCGTTCACTTCCTCTCGCACCTGTTCGAGGTCTGAACCGTACAGATCTGGAGCGGAACGCAGTTCCTTCAGCAGTTGCTGCTCGGTCGGTGGAGACATCGATTGCATGATCGCTTTCTCGATGAACTCTTCTCGATTCAATCCGAGACTACGGGCTTCCTGTCGAAACAGTCGGTCCTGAGTGGCGATCTGAACCAGGTCAATTCTCGCCGCGATCCGCTCGACCATCAGCGATTCAAGTTGACCACCGACCCACTGGCCCAGTTGCAACTGCGGAATCTGTTCGTTGCCGATCGCTGCCACGATCCCCTCGGGGGTGATCTGTGGGCAATCCTGGTCGACAGTGATCGTGGTGGGATCCTGTAACACAATCCTCGCTGGCTGCGAGAGCAACAATTCCAGGGTCAGTAGCGCAGAGATCACCAGCATCAGTTTCCTTTCTTGTGGTCGCGAAGCCTGGGAATGATCCAGCCACTGACCGGTTCGAATCGGTTTTCTGCCAGATTGACCTTGAGGACATGGGAACCCAGTGCACCGATGTGTCGAGAAGGACTGAACGAGAGGGGCGGAGTCAGTCCAGTCCGTAACTGCTGGATCTCCTCCAGTTTCTCGATGAAGAGATCTCTACTGAGTCTCCTTCCACAGTTCTCGACAACTTCCTGGACCAGTTTCACGGCGGAAAGCGCAGAACTCTGAACCGCAGGACTCTCGATCTTGAATCCGGTGTCCTTGGCGAGGTAGAGCAACCAGGTTAAATCCGATTTCCGACGATCGCGTTCCAGCACGCTCGGAAATGAGATGTAGGTGCGATCACCCATCGATACAGGCAAGGAAAAGGCGTCCCGTCCGAGCACGCTTCCAAGTGTGTAGATTTTCGTGGTCGAGTCGAGCACCTCTAGCCGCAGGGATAAGCGTGTTGTTTGCATACCTGAAGCGAGCACCACTACCGCTTCAGCGCCGGAATCCTCCAACGCCTGGGCGAGCAGGATCGGATCGAAGTGCCCCTCTGCCGGGACCAGCTCAAGTACAGGTTCAGTTCCGAAGATGGCGAGTTGCTCCAGTACTCCACTACGAGCACCGTCGAAGGCAGGGTCAGACGCAACCACTAGCGCCACCGGAGGTATGCGATCCGGAGTCTCGGTGCAGATGAACTCGACCAACGACCTGGACTGGTGGTAGTAACTGGGGAACAGATAATAAATCCATGGAAAGGGTGGATCCTGCGGACTTGGAGTGGTGGTGATGGGGCCGATCATCAGCAGTTTCTTTCGCGAGAGGATTTCATCCATCCCCTCGACCTTGGTCGGAAGGTGACAACCGACCAGTGCGAAGACATCTTTCTCGCTGATTTTCTCGAACGCCCTCAGTGCTCCTTCTGGAGTCGACTCGCTATCCTCGATCACCCAATCGATGGAACGGCCGTAGAGTCCCTCGGGTCCGATTTGTTGCGACCACGCCATCAGGGCCGTACGAACACTCTCTCCCGAGCGACGATGCTGCCCTGTCAGAGGAAGTACGGTACCGAGCCTCAACTTGTCATCCTTGACACCGGGATCGAAGACTTGCTCCCTTCCCAAAATCTTCAGATAAGCTTCCAGGTCCAGTAACTGCGATGATGACATCTTGTAGCGAGGCATTCCCGGATGGAGTTCGATCCCGTCAGGATCGACTCCTTCAACGATCGCCCTTCTCAACGATTCGCCGTCGAAGGCACTTCTCCTGCGCCCACTCAATTCGACGGTGGCGGGTCGGGTCAGGTCTTGCCAACGAATCGGCGGGGGGATCAGTCCCCCCTCACGCGTGCCTTTTCCGCCTTCACCGTGGCAAGAACTGCAGGGGAAAGAGGTCGCCGGCAGTTCCAGGTCCGCGTTGGCCAGCAGCAGCCGAATCTCAGGCCCAGCGGTCTTACCGGTGAGATAGATCTCCCCACCACGCTTTGCACTGGTCGGTTGCGGTCCATCGGGACCATCGCTCACGGTGAGGAAGCTCAATATCAGAGTGAGCCATAACGGCACGATCACTTTTTTGTTCCCGGGTACACGGGGATCTCAAACAGAGGAGAGTTCCTGAAAGTCAGGCCACGGCTCTCTACCTGGACCAACAATCCAAATCGGAGTTGCTCCGGAAATGAACCGAGACACTGGTATATTCCATCTCCCTCGGGCTTTGCCGCCAATCGCTCCTGGAAGGAACCATCGAGGGGAAATAGCATCACTTGAACATCTTCAAGGTCGTCGACCGGATCACCCGTTTTTGAATCGGTGACCACCACTCTCAGTGGCACTTGATCTCCAGCACGGATCTTCTCCTCTGGCTCAAGGAAATTGATGCCTACAGGAGTGACGACCTCGAGCACGGGAATCTCTTCGTCTCGTTTCACTTCCACCTCGAAGCCGACCAATGCTCTGGGTTGATCGAGCAGGAAAGGAACATCGAGAATCCCCGGTCGATCGAATCGAACATAGGTCGAGTATTCTCCCGGGCCCGATTCTTGAAGCGATCGATCCATCACCAGTACCCCGCGAGGGATTCTCTTGTAGGTCTGGAAGTTACCCATCGATGCCATCATTCCCTCGACATAGTAGTAGATCAGTTTGTCGGCAGAGTTCCCCACGAACATCGAATTCCCCTCGGGAGTCGGTGCCAACAACGAGGTGATCTGTCTCCCTGCGGAAGTACTATCCATCGAGTTGCGTCCGATCCCCAGTTCGGTCACGACCAGTTCATTGCGAGCGAGGCGATTCAGGTCGACGAGGATGATGTTGGCACGCTGTGTGTCGTGAATGTAAGCGAAGGAAGATGTACAGATGACACGGTCCGGCGCGAGCGCAGTGGTGATCGTGTCGACCAGTTTCTTCGATGCGGTGTCGAGGATTGCCACTTCACCTTCGCTGGGACTGGAGAGAAAGGCGAAACGCCCCGTTGGGTCGACCGAGACATCTACCACTCCCCTGGGGATCTCCAGGCTTCGGGTCACCTGGGCACGTTCAGGATCCACCACTCTCAGTCGATTCTCGTTGGCGCAGGCAATCAAGAAACGAGCTGCCAGGGGCGCATACTGGAGAGCAAGAGGGGTCTTCCCCACCTCGATTGTACGGACCCGTGATCGATCATTCAGATCGACGATGGTGACGGTCCCATCTTCGGTATTGGTCGCTGCTAGCCAGTTCGAATCGGGATCGACCGCCGTGACATGACGTCCTTTTCCCAGCGGAATCCTCGGGCCCTCTTCGAGCGAGGTCAGATCGATGGAAGCCAGCTGGTCAGTCCCGTCGAGAGAAATCCATGCGATCTCATGATTCTCCTGAATCAAAACCTTGACCGGCTCGGTCCCCTCCCCGAATTCGATTTTCTTTTCGATCTGAGCACGAGTCAAATCGATGACCAGCAGTTGACCTTCATCCGGCAAGGTCACCAGGAGTTTTTCATGGATCTCGTCGATTGCCCAGTCGACCGGATCTCCAGGGACTCCAATCAGGTTGCGAAGTTTGGTGATGCTAAAGGAAATCTGTGGGTCGATGATGGAGATGGAGCGATCGCCATTGAGTACCAGCAAGTAGTACTTGTTGAGATCATGATCCGCTGGAACGCTGATCAATCCTCCGAGAAATTTCTTAACCAGTTCCTTCAGTTGCTCTTTGTTCGGTGGAAATTTTCCCTCGCGCCCATGCATCCAACTGAGCGGATGCAATCCGGTCAATGGCTCCCCTGAGTTGGCATCGCGAATCGTGTAGGTCACCCTGGCATCGACTCCCTGACGAAGATCGATGGCTCCATCCAGCGGTTCGATCTCGAGTTGGATCCGCAGCCCCTCGACGACCTGTTCCTGGATCAGCGAATCCCCCTGCTGCAATTCCGCAGATTCCTGGCCGAGAATTGGGGATGAGACGGAAACGGTATCGAACAGGAGCCCCGCAAGCAGGAGTATCCAGAAGATGAAGCGCAGCGGTTGGGGCCGCCACTCGGTGTGATCATTCGACATCGGATCCTCCGGAAGGATTGGATTAACAATACCCGATGTAAGTTTACAACACCTCCGCCAAGACCACTACCGCCTACCCCGAATCAGGGGCAATTTGCCGCTCCAACACAGCCCAGGCTGTCACTGGTGGGATCGGCTCCGCAACCAGGAAATGGAGCAGTTGGAGGGGATCCACTGCCAAATATTGCCGCCAAACCTGAAACTACGTCGGCCAGGTTCACCGCAGAATCGTCGTTAACATCCAGCGCTGAGAGACAGTTTACGGATCCATTTCCGAAAAGCACCTCCAGCGATAGCACCGGGTCCGAAATATCGAAGGATCCATCGTTATTTCCGTCTCCTCTGACGAACTGAGGCAGGGCGACCACCACGATGTACCCGACCCGGTTGAGCACGCTGGTTCCGCCCGGTCCGGTGACACTCAGTGAGACATCGTAGTTGCCTGCGTTGGCGTAACTGTGACTCGGGTTCTGTAGCGTTGAAGTGGTGCCATCGCCGAAGGTCCAGCTCCAGCTGCTGACAGGGCCACCGCTGGAGATGTCGCTGAAGACCACCGTCATTCCGACGGTGCCACTGGTTGGAGTGCCGGAGAAATCAGCGATCGGCGCCAACTCTGCCACGGTGATGTATCCGGGACGAGCGAGAGAGTCGCTGCCGCCCGGTCCACTGACACTGAGTGAAACATCGTAACTGCCGGCGGTCGCATAACTGTGGCTCGGGTTCTGTAGCGTTGAAGTGGCGCCATCGCCGAAGTTCCAGCTCCAGCTGCTGGCGGGGCCACCGCTGGAGTTGTCGCTGAAGACCACCGTCATTCCGACGGTGCCACTGGTTGGAGTGCCGGAGAAATCAGCGATCGGCGCCAACTCTGCCACGGTGATGTAGCCGGGACGAGCGAGGGAGTCGCTGCCGCCCGGTCCACTGACACTGAGTGAAACATCGTAGTTGCCTGCGTTGGCGTAAGTGTGACTCGGGTTCTGTAGCGTTGAAGTGGTGCCATCGCCGAAGTTCCAGCTCCAGCTGCTGGCGGGGCCACCGCTGGAGTTGTCGCTGAAGACCACCGTCATCCCGACGGTGCCACTGGTTGGAGTGCCGGAGAAATCAGCGATCGGCGCCAACTCTGCCACGGTGATGTAGCCGGGACGAGCGAGAGAGTCGCTGCCGCCCGGTCCGCTGACACTGAGTGAAACATCGTAACTGCCGGCGGTCGCATAACTGTGGCTCGGGTTCTGTAGCGTTGAAGTGGTGCCATCGCCGAAGTTCCAGCTCCAGCTGCTGGCGGGGCCACCGCTGGAGATGTCGCTGAAGACCACCGTCATTCCGACGGTGCCACTGGTTGGAGTGCCGGAGAAATCAGCGATCGGCGCCAACTCTGCCACGGTGATGTAGCCGGGACGAGCGAGAGAGTCGCTGCCGCCCGGTCCACTGACACTGAGTGAAACATCGTAGTTGCCTGCGTTGGCGTAAGTGTGACTCGGGTTCTGTTGTGTCGAACTGGTGCCATCGCCGAAGTTCCAGTTCCAGCTGCTGGCAGGGCCACCGCTGGAGATGTCGCTGAAGACCACCGTCATCCCGACGCTTCCACTGGTCGGAGTACCGGAGAAATCAGCGATCGGTGCCAACTCTGCCACCGTGATGTAACCGGTACGAGCGAGGGCGTCACTACCACCAGGTCCGGTGACGCTCAACGAGACATCGTAGTTGCCTGCGGTCGTGTAACTGTGACTCGGGTTCTGTTGTGTCGAACTGGTGCCATCGCCGAAGTTCCAGTTCCAGCTGCTGGCAGGGCCACCGCTGGAGATGTCGCTGAAGGCAACCGTCATCCCGACGGTTCCACTGGTCGGAGTGCCGGAGAAGTCCGCGATCGGAGCCAACTCTGCCACCGTGATGTAGCCGGTACGAGCAAGGGTATCACTGCCACCTGGTCCGGTGACACTGAGCGAGACATCGTAGTTGCCTGCGGTCGTGTAACTGTGACTCGGGTTCTGTTGTGTCGAACTGGTGCCATCGCCGAAGTTCCAGTTCCAGTTGCTGACGGTACCACCGCTGGAGATGTCGCTGAAGACCACCGTCATCCCGACGCTTCCACTGGTCGGCGTACCAGAGAAGTCCGCCACGGGGGCCGGCTCATCGACGGTGATCAAGACACTGGTGGAGTGACTCCCCCCTGGTCCGGTCACCAGCAACAGCACCGAGAAACTACCGGCACTCTGGAAAAGATGCAGCGGGCTCGGGTCGATCGATGAGGTTGCGTCACCAAAATTCCATGCCCAGCTATCGATGGAGCCAGTACTGCTATCGGTGAACTGTACCTCCAGAGGAGCGATTCCGCTGACGACCGAGGTCGAGAAACTGGCAACCGGTGGAGGTGTCGGAGAATCCACCACCACCGCACAGCTGACCGACGGCCCCGAAGCACCATCTACCGTCGCAGTGAAAGCATAGATGGGAGTGCCCGCAGGAACTGTGGAATCGAGATAACTGGATGTTGCAGCCGTGACCGTATCGAGCAGTATTCCATCTCTGGTGATGGAGATGGAAGTCGCTCCCGCCGGCGAAGTCCAGTCGAGTTGGGCGGTCAAAGGTTGATCGCTGACACAAGTAAGGCCTGTGATGGGCCCCGGCGGAATGGTCACATCGCAAGTGGTATCGAAAGAACTCAATCCACCATTGATCGATCGAAGTGCGTAATTTCGGGTGCCGGTCGGTGTTCCTGTTTCCTGATAAAAACCGGTCAGAGCCGGCACTGTGCTGACCAGTACTCCGTCACGACGGATCTCTACCGCATCGATCCCGGCTCCCTCGGTCCAGAACAACGTGACGGTGCCCCCACTGTATGAGCAGGACAGACCGGAGATCGGTTCCGGCGGATTGGTCGCAGTACAGAGCGTCTCTGAACTGGAACTTCCACCGGAAACGCCAGTGACTCCATATTCAAAGATGCCAGTCCCCGAAGAATCGGCATGGGAAGTTACCGTTCCCGACAACAAGGCGATCTGGGTTCCATCTCGAGTCACCAGGATCTGGTTGTAGAACTCACTGTTGGCCCATTGCAGGCTCACCACACCGGATGTCGAGGCACAGGTCATGGCAGCGGGAGCAGCCGGAGCGACCGATACCGAACAGTTTGCGTTGGCAGAAAGCAATCCAGAAATGGATCCGCGAATCGCATAATCATGGGTACCACTGCCCGGAATATCTGTGGTCGAGGTGTCAGTACCGGCCAGCGTCTGGATCGAGACGCCATTGCGTAGCAGTTCGATGGAATCGTAGGCCTCGGCATTGACCCATGTCATGTTGACCTGGGTCGCGACCCGGGTGCAATTGAAGGACGTGATCGCTTGAGGATTGAAACTCAGGCCACACCCGATCGGCACGCTGTTGAATCCTCCGACCACTCCCTGCAACAGATACTGATGGACTCCACCTCCCGGGGCAGAATCGACATGAGAAGTGACAGTTCCGCCCAGCAGAGCGATCACTTGACCATTGCGAATCAGTTCGATGCTTTCATAGACCTCACCGTTGGTCCACGAGATGGACGCGCCACCTCCTTGGTTGACGCAGTTCAAGCCGGAAGGCGAAGCAGGATCGATGCCAAAGTTACATGAGGTTGCGGTGGATAAATCGACACCCACCACTGCCACCACGTCGACAGAATGCCCACCGCTGGCGAGGCCAGTGATGGTGGTGCCAGTCGAAGACCCGGCCAGCACCTGGGGAGTTCCTCCATCGATGGTCACCTCGATCGAATCCCACCCGCCGAAATTGGTCCAGGTCAGGGTTGCTGTGTTAGCACCGGGCGAACAGACCAGATCTGCAGGAGCGATGATCGATCCTGTCAGGCAGTTGATGATGGCTTCGACCAGTTGCAAGTGCGTCGATGTCGCTTCTGCCAGTCCGCCGATTTCAAAGGAACTACCGAAGGTGATATAGCCACCCGAATCTCGAAAGACCGAGATGTCGATGGCAGGTGTTTGATTCGACTGCACCACTTCTGAACCGACCGCAGCAGAGAGTCGATCGACCCACGTGTTCTCTCCGATGTAATTGAAGGAGATTCCCGACAGGTCACACCCGGCACTGTTGAGACCGTCGATCTGACCGAGAGAATCCACCGAGGCTCCATCCGAGAGCGCTGTGATCCCGAATCGGGCATGGACAGGAGTCTGGGTATCGAAGAACCAGGTGTCTCCCCCCTCGAGGAATAGTGCATTGCCGCCGATCCCGTTGGTCAGAAAGGTCTCGAGGATCGCAGATTCGGTCGTGGTCAGTTGATGGTTGTTGGGATACATCCCCAGTTGAACCCAGATTCGATCGAGTCGATCGAGGTCTGGTATCGCTGAGATGGAACCAACGGTGACGATACTCCTGCCAGAAGCAACCAGGGCATTGGCGAGAGCCGTTCCAGAATCGGTAGTCCCCGTTTCCGGCGCCCAGATCAGATCACGAATGTTTCCGAGCAGGAAAATGCTACAGGACGCGGACAAACTGAGGGTTCCGCCGGCCACTCCTTGAATCTCCCAGGTGTGCTGACCGATGGGGACCGATAGATCGAGGTATCCGGTGGAACTTCCGGCGACCGTGGCCAGCAATACTCCATCGCGACTGATCCGAACCTCGTCGTAGGCCTCACCATTGGTCCAAGTGACCTGGACCCCAATCGATTGGTCGGTACAGGTCGCAGCACTGGGACCGATGGGCCCGCCCAGCGTCGCCAACATGTTGGCGAGATTGATCCGCCCGAAACCGAAGTTGTTATCGAAGCCCGGCGTATCTTCTGCTGGAGGACCGATCTGGTCGTCGCTACTGGTCTCGAGAATGGTGCGTACCTGTGTCGCTGTCAGGTTTCCGTTCTGAGCGAGCAGGACCGCCAGTGCACCAGCGGTCACCGGGGTTGCGGAAGATGTTCCGTTGAAGTTGGCCACGTAATCGGCAGTGGCTCCGGTCGTCACGTACCCGCCGGCCCCCGAGATGTCGGTAGTCACCATCAGTACTCCTGGTGCCACGACCGTTTGCTGGGTGCCGAAGTTCGATCCCCACCAATCCTCTCCATCACAGGAAGCAGGATTCTTGCGCTCGTCGCAGGGACTACTGGCGCCGACGGCGATCGCCTGGTTGTAGGCTGCCGGGTAGGAAACTCCGGCATTATCGTTGCCGCTGGCAAAGACCAAGATGCAACCCAGTCCTCCCCGACCCGTATCGAGTGCGTACTGGAGGGTGTCCTGCTCTGCAGTAGATGGTGCTCCTCCGCCCCATGAGTTGGAGAGGATGTCGGAGCCATTGTCGGTAGCCCAGGTGAGGGCATCGAGGATCCAGGCATTTTCGGTCCAATGATTGCCGAACCCGAGACGAATCGGCTGAATCTCGGCGGTCCATGCCACTCCCGAGATCCCCAGGCCATTGTTCCCGATGCCAGCCGCCAGTCCGGCGCAGGCGGTGCCGTGGCCGTCGGTGGATGCGCAGTTTCCAGGTACCCCTGCTGGGCTGGCCTGATTGGTCGAGTCGTGCCCTGCAACGATATTCGCGGCAAGGTCCTCATGAAACACATCGACTCCCTCGTCGATGATCGCGACCCTCACCGAAAGTGAGCCCGTCTGGACTCCCCAGGCATCGGCAGCATTGATGTCGACCCCGGGATTCCCTGCCTGACCGGTGTTCTGAAGATGCCACTGCGATCCGAAAAAGGTGTCATTGGGCACCGCCATCGCAGGCAGATGAAGGATGAAATTGGGGCTCGCCGATGTCACTCCGGAGACTTTCAGCAGGCGCTGGATCCGCTCCTCGATCAACCTCGGGGCACCATCGAAGGAAAGATGGAGCAATGGACTTCCCGAGGGGAATTCACGGATCAATTGAAGATCTGGAATCGCCACGATTCGATCGATGACGGTCAAGTCAGAGGAATCGAGGGTGACCAGAATTTCGGGACGAGGAATATGGAGTCGACCCTGGAAATCGAGACAGGGAGAAGCCCAACCTCCCGGTAATTGATCGAGTAATCGGAGGATCCGACTCGCCTCACCGGAAGGAGTCTGGACCAGCAGCAATCCCTGGTACGGGGTTCCCTCGATGGCATCGGATGTGAGATGGATCTGGAGATCCGCCAGATACTGCTGTATCTGAGTTTCAGGCTGCTCCGATAGGGGCAAATAAACGGCGATCTGACTCTCTCGTACCTCGAGTTTGACACGCTCCTCTCCCCACATGTAGGAAAAGGTCGAGGAAGTAGTCACTGGAAGCGGATCTCTGGGAGTTCTGACGATTCCTTGTGACTCGACTGTGCTACTTGGGACTATTGTCAGAATAAATCCCAGGAGCAAACAAGCCCGCAACGATCTCAGGAAGGACTGAAAATCACACCGCATCGCTTGTACTCTTTTCAAGTCGCCCAAACCTATTTCTGCAATCTGATTCGGATCAAAATCAATCGCAACTGGGGTGTCGAGCTTCAAAGGAAATAAACTGTCGAACAATCGCCATAAATAGATAACGTGTCGAATATCGAGATCATCTTGTACTGCTCTCCATAGTAGGATGGACCGTCGCTCTTCGATACCTTGAATCCCCTCAAGAACCACGGATTGCTCCTTGTATTTCCTGACTTTCGCTGAATCGGCAATAGTTCCTGACCAGTTTTCCAAAAATAGATCTCACTATCGTGACCATACGATACATTCACCTCAGCCAGCGGGAGCAGTCTCCGACGTCGAGATTTAGCCCACCAAGATAATAGATAGGAGACTTCCAGTGCCTGATCATGGATACCCTGCGTCACTCTTCCTGTCACTTGGCCTCGCCGCCGCCCTCATTTCAGGCGGCTGCGGCGGTGCAGGAACTCCTCCACAGCAGCAACCTGTTCTCGACCTGTCGAAGCACCGCGATTCTAACCTGATCCCTCCAAGGGTGGTTCCAGTGCTCTCCGATCGCGCCACCGCGGATCCCATCAACAGCGTTCCTGCCGATTTCGATTTCCATGAAGTCGACAGCCCTTGCGCACTCGAGGATCCGAGTCGGCAACCCATCTTCGGTGACCGGTTCCTGCTCTTCTATGAGGGATCGTGTTGTGCCACTGCTCCGCACGACTATGCCATCGGTCTGGTCTCTTCACCGGAGGAAGATTTCAATCCGCTGGTCATCAACCGGACGATCGTGATGAGTCCTGCCAGCATGCCGCCGCTGATCGTCAACGGCACGCCAATTGACCCTCGCGGTTCCGCCGACCCGACCGTCATCGTTGATCACGATTCCCTGGTCAATACTGCCGGGAGATATCAGATGTGGTTCGAGGGCACCTATGGAAGTGCTGGCACCCCTTCCGACACCTGGCAAAGCGCCATCCTCACCTGCACCTCCGCCGATGGGATCAGCTGGACCACTCCGACCTTCTGTAGCGGCCTGGAACCGGGACCAGCGTTTGACACTCTATCTGGCAATGTAGTGCGGGTGGCGGATCCAAGTGTGGTCAAGACCTCCGCTTTCACCGACCCCTATCGGATGGCATTCGAGGTCGAGCGAACCGATGGAAGTTCGGTGATCGGCATGGCCTTCTCCAATGATGGCAGTGCCTGGACGATTCGAGATGGCGTCCTCAGTGGAGCTCCTGCCGGCCCCAGTTTCAGTGGTGGCCCGGGAACCTTTGACGATATTGCGGTGCATGCCCCCAGCCTCGCGAGGGAAACCGATGCACAGGGAAATCTGGTCGAATGGATGATGTTCTACGAAGGGCGCGGATTTCTCGATAACGACACGGTGATCGGTTACGCCACCAGCCTCGATGGATACAGCTGGAGCGGATTTAACCTGGCGATCTTGACCTCCTCCTCTGATAATGTCTCTCCCATTCTGTTCGATTCGGACGACCTCAAACAACCGTCGATGATCCAGCCGAGCCAGTATCCCGGGATCGATTTGGGGGACCCTGGGGATCCCAACGATGATGCTCCCTACCCACGATTCCTGCTCTACTACGCAGCAGATGGAGAAGAACCACTGGTTGCGGATCGGGTCAATCGTATCGGACTCGCCACTGGTTCATGATTCCAGGTCGAGATGTAGTAAGATGGGAAGAGATCAAGACTTCAGCCCTGTGGAGAAGAGTGTTGGAGAAGAATTTCCTGAACCATCCCGGCGGGCCTGTCCCGCAAGACTCGGCCCGACTTCAGTCCGGTGCCACTCGGTCCGGTGCCTCTCGGTACCCGGTCACGCTGATCCTGTTGCTACTCTTCTTCGGTTGCGATGATCCCACTGCCACTCCACCAGCCCCGGCTCAACCCCCCACCGAAATAGCGGTCTCCTCGAGGGGAGACACTGCCGTTGGTCGGGTCGCCCCGCCGATCGAGGGGAACCACCAGCCGCCCCTCTTCGATGGCCCCCGCTCGGTGATCGCTGGCGACGGCTCCTTACGCATCGAGTGGCATGCCGCCATCGACGACCACACCGACAGCGACCAGATCCATTACCAGATCTTCCGTTCCACTCGTCCAGGTAAGCAAGACTTCGACCAACCCTGGATCACCACCGGTGCTGGGGCCACTTCCTATACGATTCAAAACTTGCCCAATGGTCAGGTGATCTACCTGGTCGTTCGATCGATCGACGACCAGGGGATCAGCGATTCCAATCGATCGGAATGGCCCGCACTTCCCAATCCAGTGCTGTATGTCGATGCAGCGGCCTCCGACACTGGCGATGGCAGCAGTCCTGAAGACGCTTTCCAGAAGATCGATGACGCCATCGGGAATGCGATAGGCCTGGCCGGAGTCAACATTCATGTCGCCGCAGGTCGATACCCGGAACAGTTGCTTCTGTTCGAAGGGATGGCGATCTACGGTGGATTTCCTGCTCGATTTGCCGGCCCCTCTTCGCCAGACCAGCATCTCACGAGGTTGATCGGATCGCCCGGCCAAGACGCCATCATCGTGCCTCCCGGGGAACAGTTGGTGGTCATCGATGGTCTCACCTTCGACGGGGCACGAGAAGCTCGTCGTGCGATCGTCGCAGACGACTGCCGCTTTCGCATCTCTCGCTGCCACATCACCGGCTTCAAGGACAAAGGCATCCAGATCGAGACCGACCTCGACCAAGACGGGCGCGTGGTCGGCATCATCCAATCCTGCTCAGTGAGCGAAAGTGGCGGCGATGGAATCCGTATCGAAGGTCATGTCGATGTCGCGATTCGCGACTGCCAGCTGATCGACAACCAGCAAAGTGGACTGTCGGTGCTACCACTACTGCCACGGCCAGGGGCCAAGGCGAGGATCGACATGGAGCAGTGCGAGATCGCTCGCAATCGAGACATCGGGATCAGCATCAAGATCGATGCACCACTGGGAGACGGGAGTGATCCTGCACGAATTCGCATCGGCCTGCGCGGAATACTGGTCGAGCGCAATCACGATCACGGCGTCAGTATCGACATTCGCTACCCTGAGGGATCTGCTGCAGACCTGAGAGTCCGTGCCGAGCAATGCTCCTTCATCAGCAATCACAAGTCTGGACTGCATCTCGATGCCGACGCCCCGGGAGACTTCAGTGTTCTGGAATCGGAGTTTCTGGGTAACCTCGGTGGTGCAGGCCTGCGAATCAGTGGTGATGCTGAGAACGCGCTCACCCGGGTCAGTTCTTGCTTCTTCGGCGCTCAAGCAGGCTCCGGAGTGGTCCTTTTGGGCAAGGGGCTGCTCGACATCACACGCAGCCTGTTCATCGACAACAAGGGCCCGGCGGTCAGTACCTCAGACACGCAACAACTGAAGGCTCGCATGTGGGCCTGCAGCGGCATCGGTCCCGCCGCGGTGGGAACCCGTACTGAAGCAGTCGAATTCGCCCTGCCGAACTCCGATCGTTGGCAGTGGCTCAGAGTGACTCGAGTACAGTCCGGGCAACTGACCGTCGAGGCTGCAGAAACCTCGTCCTTCGAAACTGGTTTCCTCCATCATCCCCGAGGTCTGGCTGCAGTCCCCATCGCTGGGCAGGAGAAGAGCGGTCAGTTACTGATCAGCGCCGCGGACTCTGCCAGGGTCGAGGCCGGCTCCTGCTGGCTGTGGAGTCCCTCCTCGGAGGACCCCCTCTGGTCCCAGTACCTCGACCGCTTCGCTGCGAGTTTCGACTCCATCCTCGCCGCCCCTGCCGGTTCCCTTCGGCCGGGTGTCCGGCGTAGTCTTGCGAAATCGCAGCGTCCGATCTCCTTCACATCCATCGAGCCGCCCCCCGGCACCGTCACCGCAGGGCCCGCTCCTCGCTGGATCCTTCACCTGTCCGAGGCGCTCCCCAGGACTCCAAAGTTGAAACTGACCATCGATGGGAAACTCACTCCAATCATCGGCGAAATCGACGGCAAGATATGGGCGCTCAACTGCTCGACGACACTATCCGCTGGCCAGAGAGTCCGCCTCGACTGGACTCCGGATATCTCTCCCGCAACCAGCGATCCTGAGCGCTATTCGCACGAGTGGCTGGTGGTTCCGGTGGGAGATCGCTGATGTTGATTCGCACGCGAATTCTGCTGCTGGTACTGACCCTGTTCACCTTCGCCATCGGGGGAGGTTTGGCGGCGCTGATGGTGATCCACGATCTGCAGATGGCCGTGGAGGAGAGTCAAAAGAGTCGTCAGGATCTGATCGCCATCGGCAAGATCCGCGACCTGCTGCTGATCACCACCGGAGAGATCGACAACCTTCAAAACTGGAAAACCACCGATCGAGATCGGTTCCGCCAACAGATCGACAGTTGCCAGCACGCCATCCTTTCCCTGATGGACTCCGATGAGAACACCTCCAGGGAAGAGCAAGGCGCGATCGAAGACCTGGACCGATCGGTCAAGAACTTCGAGCGAGCCGTGATCCACTCCCTACGCTACCTGGAAGAGGGCATTGAGGGTCGAGGCCAGGAGCGCACTCGCAACTGGCTGAAGGACCGACTGGTACCCGATTTCACCGCGGCGGTCGTGCAACTCGAACAACTACAACAAACCAGGATCGGCGAACTGGAACTTCGAGCGCGCAGCACTGCCGAGCAAGTGACCTACCTGCTGAGCAGCCTGGGGGCAATGATGTTACTGCTGTGTGGATCCTGCTTCCTGCTGCTCCAGCGCTGGATCATCTCCCCTCTCGAAAGTCTCTCCACCGCTGCCCAGCAGATCTCCGGCGGCCAGTATGGCCAAAAGATCCCGATCCCCGCAGGGGATGAGATCGGTGACCTCGCCCGCGAGGTCGAGGCGATGTCGAGTGAGATCGACGATTACCAGCAACGAATGGTCGAGCGAGAGCGGCTTGCAGCGGTCGGTGAGATGACCGCTTCGGTCGCCCATAACCTGCGTAATCCGCTCGCCAGCATCCGGGCTCTAGCTCAGGGCTCTCTGCGCAGTGGAGACCAGGAACAGGTCTCCCCTTCCCTGCGGACCATCATGGACACGGTCGATCGTGCCGACCGCTGGCTGAAAGATCTTCTTCAGGGTTTAAAACCGATCCAACTCGATCGAAAACCACTCGAGGACCTGTCGCTTCATCTGGACAGAATCGCTGCTGCTGTGGAGGGCTTCTCCTCCAAACTAAATGTCGAACTGAAACTGGAGATCTCCCCTTCCCTACCGCAACTCGATCTCGACCTACGAAGACTGGAACAGGTCCTGCTGGTACTGCTCAACAATGCGGTGGAAGCCTCCTCCCCGGGAGATACCGTCATCCTGGGGGCCTCTACCGATAATAATGAGATCCACATCGAGGTGAGAGACGAGGGCTCAGGGATGACGGAGGAAATTCAATCCAAACTCTTCACCCCCTATTTCACAACCAAGAAGGGTGGCCTCGGTCTTGGTCTCTCTCTGACACAAAGAATCATCCACGGACACGGAGGCCAGATCGATGTGGTATCTTCTCCGGGGCAAGGCACCACCATGTCGATCCGGATTCCGCTGACCAAGACGGCGGAAGACGAGTGAAAGGCACACGATGGCTCATATCCTGATCCTCGATGATGAACAACCTCTCCTCCAGTCACTGACTCTGGAGTTGGGCCGAGGAGGACACACTTCTCTGCCCGCAGAAACCGGTGCTGAGGCGCTGCGGCTCCTCGAGACCCGATCGATCGACATGGCCATCCTCGATGTCCAGTTACCAGATATCTCGGGGCTCGAAGTACTGCGCAAAATTCGCGCGGAAATGCCCGAAGTCCCGGTCTTGATGGTGACCGCATACGCTTCGGTCGACAGTGCCGTCGAGGCGATGAAAGAGGGCGCACTCGACTATCTGGAGAAACCTCTCGATCTCGAGGAGTTGCACCTGGTGGTGGAGAGAGAACTTGGAAATGCCGACCTGAGACGACTGGCGGAGGTCAATGAACGCGCCTCTGCTCTGACCGAAGAAAACCAGATCATTGGAGAGTGTCCTCAACTGGAGGAAGCCAAGGCGGTGATCGAGCAGATTTCCAGCATACCGGTGGAAAGCGCAGCCGAACTTCCCACCATCCTGATCGGTGGAGAAACCGGAGTCGGTAAGGATTTGCTGGCCCGTTACATTCATGAGTCCGGGAGCCTATCGAGAGCTCCCTTCCTGCAGATCAACATGAGTGGATTACCGATTCCGCTGATCGAGAGCGAGTTGTTTGGTCATGAGAAAGGAGCCTTCACCGGCGCCACCAAGACCAAGCAGGGTCTCTTCGAGGTGGCCTCTGGAGGCACCATTTTCCTCGACGAGATCGGTGATATGCCGCTGGACATGCAAACCAAACTGCTGAACGTCCTCGAATCGAAGAAAGTGCGAAGAGTCGGCGGCACTCGGGAGCATCAGGCAGATGTTCGCATCATCGCTGCAACCAATCAGGACCTGGAAAAAGAAGCCCAGGCCGGTAACTTTCGATCCGATCTCTACTATCGCCTGAAGGTAGTGTCCTTACTCCTCCCGCCATTGCGCGAACGTGGAGAGGATCTGAATCTCTTGATCGATCACTTCCTCCTGCGTTATCAGCACAAGTACAGGAAACCAGAACTGGTGCTCAGTCCCGAAGCGAGGGCAGAGTTGAATCTCTATCGCTGGCCCGGGAACATCCGGGAACTGGCTCACACGTTGGAGAGGTTGGTGTTGATTTCTACCGGGAGCCAGGTGGCGATGCCGAATCTGGTCAACCAGGAATCGACACCCGCATCGCAGAAGAGCATCCCCTTGCCGGCAAAGTCGCTCCTCTTTGACTTCAGTAGCGGTTCCTGCACCCTCGAAGATGTCGAAAAGAACCTGCTAGAACAGGCGCTGGACCACACCGAAGGCAACATCTCCATGGTGGCTCGATTACTGGGTTTGACTCGTGGGGCCCTGCGTCACAAACTCGAGAAGAGGGGCCTCTCCTCCTCCTGATCGGTGACCGCACGCCACTGGCCAATCACCGCCAGTCGGCTGGCTATATTTGGCCACTCATCGATCCCCATCCAAACCGCTGGCCGTATACCACCAGTATGGTCATATATAGCCACCAATTCGGCTGTAAGTAACTATTGTAAGACAAGCCACAGCAACGACTTGCAACCTAATGTCGACATCTCGTGACTTATTGTATACGATCATCTCTGTATGGCTTGTCATTTGCAACCCCCTTTCACGGGAGTGGTTACTTCCCTGAGAGGACCTACGACTTGAAACCTCAGCGCGACGGAATCGAGACCGTGTCCCCCTCCAGGTTCAGGATCGCCATGTACAGTCATGACGGTTATGGGCTGGGACACTTCCGCCGCTGCTTGCTGCTGGCACAGAAGACCCAGCAGCACCTCACAGATATCGAGATCCTCATCGTCACCGGCTCTTCTCGCGCCTTCTTCTTCAACTTGCCTCGCAATACTCGAATCGTCACTCTCGACACTGTCACCAAGGATCTGAACGGCAAGTACATCCCGCGGAACCCACAGATGTCATTGACCGAGACGCTGGCCAGAAGACGGCAGATTCTCAGTCGAGCACTTCTCGACTACAACCCCGACCTCCTCATCGTCGACCATGTCCCGACCGGTCTGAGAGGTGAACTGCTTCCCTTGATGGCAGACCTCAAATCGAGGGGAACTCGACTCGCTATAGGATTGCGAGACATCATCGACGAAGGTCCACAGGTCCGATCGGCGTGGCTAAAAGATGGTTGTAACCAGGTGATCGAGTCGCTCTATGACCACATCTGGGTCTACGGCAACCAGAATATCTTCGACCTGGGTAAACTCTATGGGCTGAGTGCTTCCGCCTGTCAACGCCTCGAGTATCTCGGATATCTTCGCAGATCGGTACGATCTCACCAGCCCCCGGACGAGACTCGGGATTCCATCCAATCGTCCATATCCGATCCCCGCTTGGTTTGCGTGTCCGGCGGTGGAGAAGATGGATTTCCGACGGGGTCGACCTTTCTGGAAGCGCTGGAGGCACATCCAGTAAACATTCAGGGCACCCTGATCACCGGCCCATTCCTGTCGCGTGCTCATTCGCGAGAGCTGGCCAGTCGCTTTGGAACCAACAAGAACCTCCAGGTGCTCAGATTCACAACTCACCTCGAACAGCACCTCGAAACAGCGGATCTGATCGTCACCATGGGCGGATACAACGCCATGATGGAAGCGATCTCCACCCAGAAACCAGTCATCGTGATTCCCAGGGTTTTCCCACGACAAGAGCAATGGCTCCGAGCCTCGCTGTTTGCCGAGAAGGGCCTGGTCCGATGCCTCCATCCAGACAACCTCACTCCAGAATTGCTCTCTGCTGAAATCCAAGAAGCTCTTGCCGGCCCTCCACCTCCATCCCCTGAGGAGTGTGGTCTCAGCATGGATGGAATTGGCAACTTCCTCACACGGATTGATCATCTTCGAAAAGAAGTAATTTCAATGAGAAAGGCCCATCCCAATGGCAAATCAGATCTCATCGGAGCCTGATTCAAGTATTCACGTTGCATACCTCCTGAAGATGTTTCCGCGGCTTTCGGAAACCTTCATCCTCAATGAGGTCCTCGAACTGGAGCACCAAGGTGCCAAGGTAGATGTGTTCAGTTTGATGGCTCCCGGAGACGGTCGCTTTCATGGAAACCTGAGCCAACTCAAACTGGCCGTTCGATGTATCCCACGAGAAAAGCCTGAATCTCTCTGGTCAAAGATCTGGAGTCTCGAGCCGGGCCTGGTTCCGCCACTGAATCAATGGGAAACGGCCGTCGAGTTCATCCGAAGGAACCGTTTCCCCAAGGATCTAGACATGCTCCTCAGAGCATTGCTGATCGGAGCCCAGGCCAAGTCTCTGGGAGTGCAGCATTTCCACGCTCATTTTGCGACGATCTCGACTCGCATGGCGGCGCTCGTGAACTTGCTCTATCAGATTCCATTTTCGTTCACTTGCCACGCCAAGGATATCTTCAGAGAAACGGTGGACCGTCGCCTGTTCAAGGAATTGGTCGACCTCTCCACCTTCGCCATCACCGTGAGTGACTTCAACCGCAACTACATCATCGAGAAGACACCCGATGTCGATCCTGACAAGATCATCCGTCTCTACAATGGCATCAATCTAGACTTCTTCGAGCCTTCGATCCGGGAACCGGAGACCGATCCGATCCACATGATCAGTGTCGGGAGATTGGTCCCAAAGAAGGGATTCGATCACCTGCTCGAAGCGCTTTCGATCCTTCGTAAAAAGGGAGTCCAGTTCAAGGCCACCATCATTGGAGATGGTGACGAAGAAGCAAAACTGCAGGAGTTGAGCCACCAGTTGCAACTGGATCAATGTGTCCATTTCACAGGAGGGCTCTCCATAGAAGAAGTGCGGAAACGTTGTGCCGAATCAGCGATGATGGTCCTGGCGTGCGTACCGGATGATGACGGAAACATGGATGCACTTCCCACAGTTCTCCTGGAAGCGCTGGGGCTCGACTTGCCAATCGTGACCACGACGCTCACAGGCTGTCCCGAGATCGTCGGGGAGGATGCAGGATTACTGGTCGAACCCGCCAATCCACAAGCGCTCGCAGACGCCATCGAACGGATCACCCTGAAGATCAAAAATGGTGAACTGGTCAAGGGAACGGCGAGAAATCGAGCACAGAAGTTGTTCGATCTTTCCACCAATGTTGCAACACTCCGGGGTCATTTCGAACGTAGTGTTTCAAAGAACTGCTAGGCAATCGGATGAAACGCTTTTCCTACATCTGTGCTGACCCAGGGATTCCTCTTCCAGGAAGGAAGGGCGCATCGGTCCATGTCGCTTCCCTCTGCCGAGCGTTTTATCGCCATGGCTTGACCGGGGATATCCACACGGTTCGAGGAGAATGTGCTGAGCTCGACGGCATTCCCATCCGCCCCATCTCGGTTCTTCCACGGAGAAAGCACAAATCTCTGGAAGATCGCGAGAATCGATTGTTCCTGTCACGGGTCGAATCGGTCATTGAAAAACCAGACTTCATTTACGAGCGTTACAGCTTGTGGCATCCAGGAGGTGTCTACCTGGCTCGAAAGCTAGGCGTCCCCTTTATCCTGGAAGTCAACAGCCCACTCCCTCTGGAAACCAAGAGATTCAGACAGATGGCGAACGAATCTCTGGCCGATGGGATTTCCCGATTGCTCCTGAGAGAAGCAGATCTCGTCGTCTGCGTATCGGAAGAAATCGCAAAATGGGTCGTCTCCGAAAGACTGCATTCAGCAGGAGTCTTGGTGGTGCCCAATGGTGTCGACGAATTACTGTTCCATCCGGAAGTGGAAAATCGACCGGCCACTCTTCCCGGCCCAGAAACCAAGTTAATTGGATTCACCAGCACTTTTCGGCCCTGGCATGGAACCGAACAACTGCTGGATACTTTTCAGTACTTGGTCAAGGAATTGAAATCGTCTGCTCACCTGGTTTGCATCGGTGACGGCCCAGAACGTCTCAAATTTCTCGACCAAGCAAATCGAGCAGGACTGGCGGATCGGATCCATGCACCGGGTAAGTTACATCATCTCGATGTGAATAACTGGCTCGCCAGTTGCGACGTGGCGGTGGCTCCCTATCCCAATCTGGACGACTTCTGGTTCTCCCCACTGAAGATCTTCGAATACTTCTGTTGTGGATTGCCGGTGGTAGCTTCTGCAGCGGGACAGATCCACGACCTTCTGGCTGAAGATCGCGGCGCTCTGATTCCCGTCGGCGATAGCAAGCAGATGGCGACCAGCATCCATCACTTCCTCGAGAATCCACAGCATGCTCAAGATGTAGGCCAGCGGGCGAGACAATGGGTTCTGGAAAATGCCACCTGGAAGATCAGGGCCGCCGAGATTCTTGAGCAGATAAAGGCCCTGCCATGAAACCTGAAACAGCACTAAAGAAAGGTTTCAAGGACTGGAGGACCATCACCGGCAAGCACGGTGACCTGATCCGTGCCCAGTCCTCACTGCTGGCTCTCTCCGGAGGCTCTTTGCTCATCGAGATCTTGTTTGCTCTGATCGCTCCGTGGCCCGTTCGTTATGTGTTCGATGGCATACTGATGCCGCAAGACGGAACAACCTTGATGTTCATACCTGAGGGTTGGCCGCAACAAGCACCGTTGTCATTCCTCGGGGTCGTCAGTGCCGCAGTGCTCGTGATTGCCATCGGGCAGGGAATCTTCGGCTACTTCAGAACCGTCACCAGTGCCATGGCTGGCCAACGTATGGTGATGAAACTGAGGAAACGATTCTATTCTCAACTACTTCATCTTTCGTTGAGATTTCATAGAGATCAAAAACTGGGAGATCTACTGGTCAGGATTACCGGCGATGTTCCGATGCTGCGCGATGTCCTCTCCACTGAGTTGGTCGACATCTCTGGCAGAGTGGTCCAGGCCATCGCAACCTTGACCATGATGTTCCTGATCGATCCTGAGTTGGCCGCGATATCCCTTCTGGTACTGATCGCCGTCACTGCTCTTTCTCGATTCTTCAGCCGCAAGATCACAAAGGTGGCCAAGAAACAACGGGAGTTCGAAGGCGAAATCGCCTTCACCACAGGAGAAGGTCTGACATCTCTACAACTGGTCAAATCACTCGGCAGAGAACACGAGATGACCCGACGCTTCGCCCGGAAGAACCGCTCCTCCCTGCGCCAGGGTGTACGTGGTACTCGGTTACAAGCGTCCCTGTCTCGCTGGACTGAATTGATCTTTGCCGGAGGACTCTCCGTGGTGTTACTTGCCGGAGCGTGGCGTGTCCACCAGGTCTCAGGAATGACACCGGGTATCTTGCTGGTTTTCATCTCCTATGTCCGATCGTTCCAGAAGCCGCTTCGGAAAGTTTCTAGACTGGCCGCCAAGGTCGGCAAGGCGGCGGCCTGCGCCGAGAGAATCGCAGCAGTGCTCGAACTGGAACCAGAAGAAAAGGATGCACCCGATTCGGTACCCGCCCCCCCACTCAAAGGGAAGATCGATTTCCAGCAGTTGCACTTTGATTACCAGAAGAGTTCCACTGCAGAAGAATCGGTCCCCCCGGCACTCAACGGAATAGAACTCACCATCGAAGCGGGTCAGCACCTCGTCATCATCGGGCCCAACGGTGCCGGTAAGAGTACCCTCTGCAATATGCTCCTGAGATTGTACGAACCCGATAGAGGTCAAATCCTCATCGACGATCAACCGATCCGAAACTGGACGATTCGCAGTCTCCGGGATCAGATTTCGGTGGTCCTGCAGGACAGTTTGATCCTGTCGGGATCGGTGCGAGACAACCTGCTCTTTCATTGCCCCGAAGCATCCGACGACCAGATCATCGCTGCACTATCCAGGACTGGTTGCCAGTTCCTCCTCGACCATCCAGAGCAACTCGATCGGGAGTTGGCTGAAGGGGGTCGCGATCTCTCCGGTGGTGAGAGAAGAAGGCTATCGCTCGCCTGTGCGATACTACGCGACACTCCGATCGTCATTCTGGATGAACCGACCACCGGAGTAGACCCGGAGACCACCGTCGAACTGAGAAAACTGCTGCCGCGATTCCTTCAGGGGAAAACCCTGATCCTGATCACACACGATCAAGAGCTGGCAGTTTCATTCGATCGCTGCATCCGCCTCGAAGCAGGACATATCTCCGAGGAAACCCATCAAGGTAGAGATGGAGGAGAGAGATGAACCACTTCCCGCTGCCCCCCGATGCTCCCGCTGGATTTTCAGAACTGATCTCCGGAGATCTCTGGCATCGTCTCGCGGATGCTGGGCTGGTCTTTCCGCTGGAGAATCCTCACCTGTCGATTCAGTACCTTCGCTTGAAGCCTAACGCTTGCAGGGTCTTTCTGCTCGGAGAGCAGCGTGAGAAGGCCGACATGCCTCCCCAGGGTATGTTGCTGCAGATCTATGATGATAAAGACCGGGCGCAATCGGTCTATGACAAGGAAAAGACTCGTAGGCCGCTCCCCTCCCCCGATGGCTGGATGACCTTCCTCGATAAAGCATCCGGAGTCGTCGGACTCCCTTTCCCCAACGACCCAGAGATTCCCGAGTTGAGGCGTATCTATGAACCGGATCGATTTCGGCGGCTCGCACTCGATCTGGTCAAGGGATTGACTCCTGATCAGTGGCGACTTCAGCGCAGATTGACCAAATTCCACCTGCTCGCCTACAAGCCGGGCCGCAGAGCTGTACTTCGAGCAAAATTGAAGTTTCGCCACCTCATCGAGGACCAGAAAATACGGGTAAGACTTCACCTCAAGGTCGAAAAGAAGAGCACAGCACACAGATCCATCAAACAAGCGAAGCAGATTTCCGAGGCCACC
>JABHOG010000123.1 GCA_018694835.1 Planctomycetota bacterium
ACGATGGTGATCATCGAATCGGTTTCCTCTCCGGATTTCTGTAACGATGGATGGCAACTGGACCTTCCGATCGATACGACTCTCATCGACGCCTCAATCAACCTGCAGTCGACGAAAAATCGAGACGATGGCGGGATCACTGGCGAGCAAGATCTCCAGTCACCAGTGTATCGAATCGCCTACAGGATTCGATTCGACTCTCCTGCGGGAGTCGCTCAGTCGTGAGGCGGAGCCTTGTCAGAAGTCGTAAAAGTACAATACGGGGCTTCTCTTGCGGTTTCCCTCTTTCTCGTCACAGATTCTGCGGGGACCCGGAGAGGTGCCTTGGAGTCGGGTCCGCTTGCCGGATCCGGTCGCCCTCCAGTGACGATCTGTGGCCGTCATTCCTCTACGATGTGAGAAGGAGTGGTACCGCCCGAAGTGTCCGCTGCTGGTACTCACCAGCAACAAGACCAGCAACAAGACCAGCAACAAGACCAGCAACAAGACCAGCGACCCCTCAATCATCTTGCTGTCGTCGAAGAACCGTGATGACCGGTGCACTGCGTCGGTGACGGGGGAGAAGAGTACGGGCTTCAGGATCATTGCTGCGCAGGATCAGCAACGCCTGCTGAACCGATGAGATTTCCGATCGCGTGACTGACGCTGTGGAATTGCCACGCAGCCGGCGATCGACGCGCCTTGCGAGTAGCCGAAGCAAAGCGATGGAAGCGGTCTCTCCCGGCTGAATAGTCTCGTTCCACAGCTCCACGCGAGGTTCGAGTGGTCCCACCGCAGAGATAGGACTCGTCGTATCCGCGATCCAGCCGGCCACGATTCTCTCCGATTCTGCGGGGATCGCATCGCTACAGATGGTCGGAGGAGAAACGATGGTTCGACACGGCCTGAGAAAATCCTTTCGATCGATCACTGCTGGGCTGAATCGGATCGGATTGGCGTGCAGGTGGCTCTGAATCTCCTTGCCGAGTGCAGTTCGGACTGCTGCATTGGCCAGATTTTCAGCGCACTCAAACACTACCACGGTAGATCCGGCATGAATGTGTTCATTGCGCCACTGATCGACGATATCCGTTCGAAGTAGCAGCGCTCTTCGAGGGCAACCGCTTCGGCGAGTGGCTTGAGGAAGTGGATCGATCGCTTCCACCATCCGGTGGAGGATTCTCTGTTGAGAGCGACAACAACATCGAGAGATACATGCGCACGGGTTGTTCTTGTCGACCGAGAGTTCCGCCAGTTGATCGATGGCACGCCGCGTCTCGATCGGTGCCGGTGCGCCGTCGAGCAGTCTATCCAGTCGATTCAGTAGCCGGGGCAGGTCGGAGTCGAGATGGTGAATCCAGATGACTCCATCGCTGGAGCTGATTTCTGGCCACGCGTAGATACTTCCGAGATGAGGATCTGAATCGGAGAGAAGATGGCAACTGGCCAGTAATGCGGCGCGAGCAGCAGATCCACCATACTCGGTGTCGAAACGGACACCGCATCGCGCCGCCAGGATCGAGGTGCAGTGTCGTGAATTCGCCTGGCGCAGCCGAATCTGCGGTCCCCACCGATCCTCGTGGTCGAGTGCACCGGCGGTCGACGGGGCCGCCATCGGCTCGCCAGGATGAGGTCTTTCGGCGTTTGGTCCTGGTCTCCAGGCAGCCGGGCTGGATCGGGCGGAGATCTCTGGATCGGAGGAGATCAGCAGTACCAGTGCCATCGACCAGATCTGGAAGCCGAAATGGGGGGGTCGAGAAGGGGTCTTTCCGGTTCGCATCTGGACTCCTTTTCCCTTCCCTTGCAGCGTGAAATAGCGGAGTACCCCGACGGGAATCACAATGCCATCTCGCAGGGTTGACGATCGACCACCTTCGGTCCCCTCGTTGACTCCCTCTCTCCTCTCGTTGACGATCAGTCCGTGGCCCTTCGGCCGCCGGGAGGAGTGAAGTTGTATTCGAGAATGCCTATTTACCTGCGGATGACACTGGTGCTGTTGCTCTCTGGCTCTGGCCAGGTGCATTCCCAAGATGAAGGATACGAATCGGCGATTCGTGCCGTGCGAGATGGTGCGTGTTTGCAATGCCATGAGGCCGAGGGGGAATGGTCCCACTGGTTACGGTCGGTTCCTCCACCGCTCCTCGATGGCGCTGGATTACGACTTCGTCCCGATTGGCTGATCGACTGGATCTCCGATCCTGCGACCGATGAGCCTGGCACACGAATGCCGCATGCACTGGCTGCGCTACCCGAGGATCAGCGACGCGAGGTGGCGACCGACATCTCGCATTTCCTCATCGCGCGAGATCGCGGGCCCGGAGACTGGAGCCCGGTACAGTTCAACGGTGCCGATGTGGAGGTGGGAAAACGGTTATTTGACACCATCGGATGTGCCGCCTGTCACGACGGACCGGCGCTGTCGGCACGGATGGTGCGTAGAACTACCAAGACCGCTCTGGCCGAGGAATTACAACAATCTCATGCCATCCATCGTTCCGGGAGAATGCCGCAGATCGTCATGGAAGCGACCGAGGCTGCTGCCATCGCCACCTACCTGATTCGCGATCAGGCCACCGATAGCAACGGCGACCCCTTCATCGATGTGATTCCTGGCCTGCGATACGAGGCCTACCTGGGTACTTTCGCCAATTGTGAACAGATCATCGATGGCGAACTGGTGGCGAGTGGTTACGCCGAAAAGATCTCGGTCGACCCGAAGCCGAGACAGGACAACTTCGGTATCCGTTTTGACGGCGAGTTCCTGGTGTCTCAAGAGGGCCAGTATCAATTCTCTCTGACCAGTGATGACGGTTCAAAACTGTGGATCGACGGAGTTCTGGTGGTCGACAATGGTGGTGTTCATGGGCCCACGACGAAGACCGGAAGCATGACACTGACCAGTGGCTGGCACGGCGTCGATGCGAGGGTTTTTGAGCATGGTGGTGGAGAATCCATCATCGTCCGCTGGTCGGGTCCAGGTATCGATCGAGAGCGCGAGTTCAAGCCGGCAGAATTACGGACTCGATCCAGTGTTGCATTGCCGGTGGAGCCACCCTTTCGACTGGAACCGGGGCGTATCATCCGAGGTGGTCAGGCCTATTCCACATACGGCTGCAATGCTTGTCATGAGCCGAAGGCAGCCCCGATCCAGAAACACTGGAATCAACTCCGAGCAGAAGCTGTCGGGTGTCTCTCGACCGATCCTCCGGTCGGAAGCCCGGCATACAACTTCGATGATGAGATGACCCAGAACTTGATCTCATTGATCGAGTCCGTCGAGTTCGAGATGGCGCTTGAGCCTGGTGCTCATGCCGAGCTACTCATCGACGACGCGGGTTGTATCCGTTGTCACCAGAGAAATGGCCGGGGTGGCCCGAACGCCGAGAAGAACAAGACCTTTCTCGGCACCGCAGAACTGGGAGATGAAGGGCGTCTGCCGCCACTATTGACCGGGGTGGGCACGAAGTTGAAGTACGATGTACTGCACAAGACCATCGCCGAGGGGTTGAAAGTGCGGCCCTACGTGGTCAGCGGGATGCCCTCCTATCCGGCAGCGCTTGCAGAGGAAGTGACTCGCGCCATCTTCGCTGGCGATAACGAACCGCCATCCGCACCGTTGGTTCCAGCATTCAGCATCGAATCGCGCAAGGTCGGCCATCAGCTCACCGGTACGGACGGGTTCAGATGCATCGATTGCCACAAGTTTGCAGGTCACGACTCCCTCGGAGAACCCGCCTATGATCTGGCCGTGATGGGGGCGAGGCTGCAACCGCGCTGGTTCCACGAGTACATGATAGATCCTCAATCGAAGCGCCCCGATACCCGCATGCCGACCTTCTGGTTCGACGATGTGAGTCTGTTCCCCGATCTTCTGGGGGGGGATAGTGATGCCCAGGTCAGCGCACTCTGGACCTACCTGGCAGCGGGTTCGGCGGCTCCGTTCCCCAAGGGCTTGATCGTCAACCGTAGTGACTTTGATCTGCAACCCACCGCTGAGGAACCGACGATGGTCGGTGTCTTCATGCGTGGCCTCAGTGGCAGGGTGGTTGCGGTGGGTTATCCCGATCGAGTCAGTATCGCCTACGACATGGAAAATGTCCGACTCGGAAAGGCCTGGCGCGGCGACTTCATCAACGTCAAGGGCACCTGGGTAGGGCGTGCGGGATCGTTGGAAACTCCTGCGGGAACCGATGTCATCGACTTTGCACCGGGGCTTCCAGTCGCCATCATCGACCAGCGAGATGCGAAGTGGCCTGACGATCCGGTTCGAGATCAGGGCTGGCGATATCGCGGCCATCGAAGAGATGCCGAGCGCAGACCGGTCTTTCGCATTTCCGGCCCGGGAGGGGTCGAGATGACCGAGTCGGTGGTGCCGTTGGTGGCTGCCGATGGAATTCATCTGCGGAGAATCTTCCGCTTCGAGGGAGATAGCGTGCCACGTAACCTGGCGATGCGATTTGCCCGATCGAAACAGATATCCCCGGCGGGGGATGATGCGTGGATCACCCGGGAGGGGATGACCCTCGCAGTGCGAGGACTTTCGGCCGCTGTGGTGGAAGTCGACGGCATGATGGAATTGAGAGCATCGGTGACCCGAGCCGGGGCCGAGGTCGAAGTGGAGGTGCGGTGGTGATGATCACGCTACTACTGATGACACACATGATGACACTCAGTGAACCGCTGGCGACTACAGATGGTGCGGTTGATCCAGCCACTCCACGGGCCGCTCGAGAGGCGGACTACTACCAGGCGGTCAACATCCCGGTGCCTTCTGGGATCGTACTGGAGGTGGGTGGGCTGGCAGTGGGCCCCGGACCCGGAGAGGTCTACGCCAGTACTCGCCG
>JABHOG010000124.1 GCA_018694835.1 Planctomycetota bacterium
CTGCGGGCCGCTCCTTTGCCGTGGCACGCAAGGCCAGTGCCGATAGCCGCTCGCGAAAGCTGATCCAGGCGTGGGAGAAGGCGTGCAAGGGGGGCAAATCACTGGACCGCGCCACTGAAGATCTGCAGAAGGGCGCCTACCGCAAGGCGTGGAGTGCGGTCGCCACACTGCGAAAGAAGTATGGTGAAACTCCGCTGGCGACCGCCATCGATGCCCTGGAGGAGAAGGTCTATCCCGAACTTTTCCTCGATCTTGCGACCTTCGAGGAGACACCGATCGAGGTCGAGGAAGCCGCACGCAAGGCGTTACCCAAGGACCGAAGTCGCATCACCCGCGATCCCGAGCGCATCTTCGAGGGAAAAGGGGCGCTCGAGTGGCGTTCCGGTGGCGGTCAGGGTTTTGCGGGCCTCAGTTTTGGTCGTCTTCCGATCGCAACCATCGAAGATGTGGTGATGGAGGATTACCGCTGGATCCGATTCTCCATCTTCAACGAGGATGACAATTTTGGCAAGTTCACGCTCTTCTTTGGCACCGAAGCGATCAGCCCCAACCAGGCGTGGGCGGGCGCCGGAGGGGTCGCAGGGCTGCTGCGAAGGAACTGCTACTACCACCACTTCACCCTCAAGAAACCGGGCTGGAATCACTTCCGCATCGACCTGACGAAGCAGTTGTCGATGAATGAGTCGTTGGAGTGGTCCGACCTGCTGTCGCTTTACCTGTTGACAGTTCCGCCATCGCACCCGAAACAGATCACCATCGATGCGGTGAAACTGGAAAAACAGTGACCGAGTTGCGGCAAACCGAAGTCCTGATCACCGCTCCCTGAATCATCGAGTCGCTGAATCATCGAGTCGCTGAAACATCGAGTCGCTGAAACATCGAGTCGCTGAAACATCGAGTCGCTGAATCATCGAGATGGGGGTCCCAGGCGATTGTGCGGGTGACCCGGTTGGCGGCGATTCAGTTTTCGAGTCACTCCATCATTTCGCTTGGCAAGCCTGCCGATTCGCAAGCCAGCGCTGTGGCCGCAATGCTTCTCTGGTGATGCGGGCCAGACCTCGCACCCGTTGCTGGCTCCACACCACCAACGATTGCTCCTCGGGACAACCGCTGACGTCGAGATCATCCAACGACAGCGCCTGGCCATGTCCCAGCCGTACCGCCTGCTCCGCATCGACCTCGACACACGGCTGATGCTCCAGCAATCGTTCGAGCGGCCACCAGTCATCGGGTCCGACCTGGTCGGGACGCTTCGCCATCGATTCATCGAAATCGCCACTGGCGGTACGCCTCAACGCCATCAAGGAAGCACCACAGCCGAGCTGCTGTCCCAGATCTCGGGCGATGCTGCGAATGTAGGTGCCGGGCCCACAGCGGATCTTCAATCGTAGACGCGAAGATTCCTGCTCCAGTGTCTCGATCGAATCGACCTGGACCGATCGAGCCGGTGGCGCAGTCTGATCGCCTTCGCGGGCTCGCTGGTACGATCTCCGACCGGCAACGCGCACCGCACTGTGCGCCGGCGGTACCTGTTCGATGGTGCCGATGGAACGAGACAGTTGCGCTTCGATCTGACAGAGTGGCGGAATCGGGCTCGCTGGATAAGGAGACGAGAGCGGGCCTTCGGCGTCATCCGTCTCGCTGACCATCCCGAGCCAGACGGTCGCAACGTAGGTCTTGTCGTGCACCATCAGCATATCCTGGAAGCGGCGGGCAGCGCCGCCGATGATGACCATCACTCCGCTGGCGAGGGGGTCGAGGGTACCGCAGTGACCCATTCCCCCCCAACGCAGTTGACGCTGTACCTGGTCGAGAACCGCTCGAGAAGATGGCCCTCGAGGTTTCCAGATGATGATGCCCCCGTCGGGAGCGTCGGGAGGACGAGGCAAGTGTGATTCCCTTCGTGAAACCGGCACTTCTGTCAGCCGCCCGAGGCCACGCCTCACGACACGGCCACGCCACACGACCCATCCCGCACCCGAGTCACTGAACCCAAGTCACGAGACAGACAGCGCCAGCCCAGATCGTCTACCTGGCCAGATCGCAAACCGAAATATGCAGCAAAGAAGTGGAGGCGCCGGGAGTCGAACCCGGGTCCCGAAACGCTTCCAGAAGAACATCTACAGGCTTAGTCCGCCATTTATTGCCTCGCGAACGGCTCCGACGGACAGGATCCGAGCCGCGAGCGCCGGTTCAATCTCGCCTGGAAGATCACCGGCAGGGTCTTCTTCGGCCAGTCCGTAAATTTGGCCCTCCAGTCACGATCACGGACAGACCGTGGTGGAAGGGGCGCTTAGTTAAACTAGGCAGCCATTGCGAAGTTGTTGTTCACAATTAAAAGTTTTATCCGGTGTTTTAGGAGGCCTCCGGATCACCTCCACCTGCCATTCTCCATTCCGACGTCCGGTCGAAACCGTTTCGCCCCCTTCTATTTCTCTATCCAATAACCGTGGACACCCTCATCGAACAACGAGTGATCACGATCCAGGACTCCTATCGATTCGTGACCTGGAATTCACTTCTTCCAGGAAACTCCAGGATACCTCATGGATGACGACTCTGCACCGGTATCTGTTCCCTCAGTAGCCGATCTTCTTTATCATTTGCCGCACAAGTGCCAACCCCGTCTCATGCCCCTCCTCAGGAGAACCATGACCAACTCCCCGATCTTCAGCAAACTGGCCAACGATCCCGATTTCCTCGACCTGGTGAGCGCTTTCGTCACCGACTTGCCGATTCGTTCCGGCAAGATCCTCAAATCGATTCGAGGTGGATCACTCGACGACGCTGCAGAATTGCTGCACCAGTTGAAGGGAGCCTCAGGGATCTACGGATTCCACCCGATTCACCTGCTCGCCAAGGAGGTCGAAGGCATGGTTCGAAGTGGCGACCCGATCCTCGAAGAGAAAGCCATCGAACTGGAGCAGTTGTGCCTGCGAGCTTCCGCCGAGCCAAACTGAGCGACACCCTTCTCGAAATCCAGCTCTGTAGCCCCGCTCTGTAGACCGGTTCAGTCGCCTCTTCTCATCGCTCGCTGGATCTCTCTCTTCTGTTCCTGATCCTTCTTGGCGCGACGCTTGTCGTGGCTCTTCCTGCCGCGCCCGACCGCGATCTCTACCTTGATGCGTCCCTTCTCGTTGAAGTAGATCTTCAACGGAACCACCGTCAGCCCCTTCTCTTCCATCTTGACCCGCAACTGATGCACCTCTCGCCGATGGAGCAACAGTTTGCGCTTTCGAGTCGGTTCATGGTTGGAATAGCCACCATGGCTGTATTCGGAGATGTGGACCTTCAGCATCCACGCTTCTTCCTGGTCGATCCTCACGAATCCATCGACGATCTCGCACTTTCCCGCCCGCAGACTCTTGACCTCGGAGCCCTGCAGGACGATTCCCGCCTCCAGCGTCTCGAGGATCTCAAATTCGTGGCGGGCACGGCGGTTCTGGGCGATGATCTTCATCGGATCTCGGATTCCATCCCTGAAAAGGCTGTATTGGTTCGATTCTCGGCCATTTTTGTACCACGGTTTGGGCCATATCATCACAGTGGCTTGACTTCTGTCCTCCATGAGGATATCCATCTCGGTCGTGCCGAAGTGGCGGAACTGGCAGACGCGCCAGGTTCAGGTCCTGGTCCGGTTCACACCGGGTGGAGGTTCGAGTCCTCTCTTCGGCACCAATTTTTAACCTTGAGGGCGATTAGCTCAGCTGGCTAGAGCGCTACGCTCACACCGTAGAGGTCACTGGTTCGAGTCCAGTATCGCCCACCAATCTGAAACTCAAGCAGCGTCTGGTCTTACGACTGGACGCTGTTTGTAATTTGTCGGCCCCGACACTGGAAAAGTGCCCCGTGTGCCTCCCGGCGTGCCTGTTTCTCGTAGGAAACTCGTAGGCACTACTCTCCGCCGCTGTCTCTGGCTGTGACTTCTTC
>JABHOG010000125.1 GCA_018694835.1 Planctomycetota bacterium
GACGATCCGCTTCCTCGAATGCTTCGACCCCGGCAGCCAGCGGGTACGAGCGAACCAGTTCATCGACCGGAATCTCACCGGCATGCAAGGCATCGATGGCTCGCTGATAGTTTGGCCTGGCAGAGGCATAACTGGTCCGGATGTCGATCTGGTTGCGAACCAACACATTGAAATCGATCGTCACCTCCTGTGGATACAGGGCAACGACGCAGATGGTGCCATCTGGTCGAACGATTCTTGTCGCCTCTTCCAGCACCCGAGAGGCCCCCGAAGCATCGACGATCACATCGACCTCCTGACCCTCGAGTTGATCGGTCAAGGAAGGGTGTTGCCCCCCCACCGTCAGCGTCTCGAATCCGATCTTCCTGGCGATGGCCAGTCTCACCGGCTCGTCGGCTTCCAGCCCCGAGATCACCACTTCTGCACCCCGTTGCCTCGCCATCAGGGCGCAGAGGATTCCGATGACCCCTGGACCACAGACCACCACTCGATCTCCCGACTCGATCTCCGAGCAGTCATGAATGCAATGGTCCGCCACCGAGAGCGGCTCCGTCAATGAGGCGGCTGTAGTGCTGAGGCCATCGGGTAACGGCAGTAGATAGTGGTCATCGACGACCACCTTTTCCGCCATGCCTCCATCGAGGTGCAAGCCTTGCACGCGCCTGCCGGGACATAACTGGGTCAGCCCGGTCGAACAATAATGGCAACTACTCTCCAGACATCCCTGAAGTGCGATCATCGTGGCAGTCTGCCCCTTCTCCCAGCGCTGAACACCATCTCCCCAGCCGACGACCACTCCCGCCCACTCGTGCCCCAGCGTCACCTGGGGTAACACCGACTCGTAGCCCTTGTGGTTGAGATAGACGTGGAGATCGCTGCCACAGACTCCGCAATGACGCACCTCGAGAAGCACCTGACCTGGGCCAGGCGTCGGCTCATCGATCTCCTCCAGCGCAACAGCTCTCGCTTCCCGGGCCTGTCTCCGAAGTGCCTTCATCGTCTCCTCCAGTGCATTTAATGGTGACCCCGTTGAAGATATCGGCAAGTTCACACACCGCAATCGTGCGCATCCAAATCGCTGCAGCGAAGTTAGCAATTGACCCCCCTCGCCCTGAGGTTTACGAAGGACTGCTGATGACGAGAATCTGAGAAAGCAATCTATCAGGAGGTGCGAGATGAAGCGGATATCCATCGGTTCCTGGGCCTACACCATCGGACCCTACGAGAAGGATCCTGTCGATTTCTTCACGGTTTGCGAGAAACTCAAGGAACTCGGTTTCGACGGCGTCGAACTGGGAGGCTTCCCACCCCATCCCAATCCAGATGACATCCTCGAATCCACCGCACGCCATGAGGTGGCTGCCCGGGTTCGACAGATGGGACTGGAGTTCAGTGGCCTCGCCGCAAATCTGTGGGGAGAACATCTCATCGATACGGATGATCCTTCTGGATACATCTCCGAGTTCACCAAGAACTGCGATTTCTGCACCGACTTGGGGATCCAGACGATCCGCGTCGACACGGTCCAGCCACCGACCATCTTCGAGACGGTCGATCGTAAAACTGCACTGACCAGAGTCGTCGACACATGGAAGACATGCTGTTCCATCGCCGCCGATCATGGATTGCAAATGACCTGGGAATTCGAACCCGGATTCGCCTTCAACAAGCCCTCCGATGTGGTCCAGATCCTCGATGCGATCCCCGACAAAAATTTCGGCGTCATGTACGACACCTGCCATGGCCAGATGGTCTCGGTTGTCGGTGCTCGACATCCTGGAGCGAAAGAAGTGCTTGCTGGCGGGCAACTTGAACTGATCCAGATGCTCAGCGGGAGAATTAATCACATCCATCTCATCGATTCTGACAACAGCTGTCACAAGGCCGAGGATGGAACCGATGAGACCTCGAGCCATCCTCCCTTTGGACTCGGAGTTCTCGACTTCGATTCCATCGTCCCGGCTCTCGCCAAGGAAACTCTTCCACATGACTGGTGGACCATCGATCTGTGCTTCTGGCCTGATGCGTGGCAGGCCACCGCCAGTTGCAAGACATCCATCGATGAACTGAACTCCCGTTACGGAGTGAAAGAGGAGATTCGATGAAGGATCTCAGGGTCGGAATGATCGGCTACGGATTCATGGGGAAGGCGCATTCCAACGCCTACCAGAAGGTCAATCGGTTCTTTGACCTGCAGACCAGACCGGTTCTCCAGGCACTGTGTGCCAGAGATCAGGAGGTCGCACAGCAATTTGCCAACAACTGGGGCTACGCCTCTGTCGAGTCCGACTGGCGAGCGCTCATCGAGCGAGACGACATCGATGCAGTGGACATCTGCGTGCCCAACCATCTCCATCGAGAGATCGCCGTGGCTGCGGCAGAAGCGGGTAAGTGGGTGCTGTGTGAAAAACCGCTCTCGATGAATGTCGCCGAGGCGGTCGAGATGACGGAAGCGGTGGAAAAAGCGGGCGTCCCGAACATGGTCTGGTTCAACTACCGTCGGGTTCCAGCCATCGCACTCGCAAAACAGCTGGTCGATGAAGGTCGGATAGGGAAGCCGTTCCACTACCGCGGAACCTACCTGCAAGACTGGACGATCGCCGAAGATGTACCACAGGGAGGAGCAACTCTGTGGCGACTCGATGCGGCTGCAGCAGGATCCGGAGTGACGGGAGACTTGCTGGCTCATTCCATCGATACTGCGATGTGGCTCAATGGCCCCATTACCCGGGTGGTGGCAGACACCGAAACTTTTGTGCGTGAGAGGATGCACCAGGAAACAGGTCAAGTTCAGCCTGTTGGAATCGATGACGCCTGCATGTTCCTGGCACGTTTCCAGAACGGATCGATGGGAACCTTTGAATCGACTCGCTATGCCCGTGGCCGAAAGAATTTCAACACCTTCGAATTGAATGGTCATGACGGATCGTGTCACTTCGACCTGGAAGATCCGCAATATCTGGACTTTTACGAGCACACTCGTAAAGCAGACGGACAGAAGGTCGAGGACCACCTGACCGGATGGCGCAGGATTCACACGACAAACTTCGAGCACCCCTACATGGATCGGTGGTGGGTACCGGGTTGCACCATCGGATACGAGCACACCTTCATCAACGCGCTGGCAGACTTCCTGATCGGTGTCGAGAAGGGAGAAGCGGCGCAGCCCGATTTCCGCTGCGCACTGCAGACGCAGATGGTCTGCGATGCGGTGCTCGAATCGGCGCGGACTTGCGAATGGGCCAATGTGCCCGGGATGACGGTAAAGCGCTGAGGAAAGTCACAGGTTGATGATAGCGGGGTTTCGTTCCGATCCTCCGCTGGTCGCGCGAGACGAACCCGCCGCTTGCGACGCACCTGCTGCAACTACAATTAGCCGCGAGCTGCTAAGCGTCCTCATCTGCGAGGATGTCGTCTTCTGCGACACGCACGAGTCGAACCAGGCCCGGGTTGCCGGCATCGACCACCAGGGTGTCGAACCACGCGCGATCATCGAAGCGGTAACGCACGAGGGCCCGGCGTGCCGTGCCGGTTTCGAGCGCCGCAAACGCTTCGTCGAGTCGACAGGTGCGCGTCCTCGTACCGTCGTCGATCTGCACCGCATCGACCGCAGCGACCGCACTGAGATCGCGTAGCAGGTCGGCACGATCCTCCGGCCCCAGGGTGGCGTGCAGCAGCGGTGCGGCGTCGCTCATTGCGACAACTCCTTCGTCACCTTGAGACCGGGGAGAAGGAACGGCGCGCCGATCCCGCGTCCAGGATGCGCGCCGTCCTCGGTGGGAGCGTGGCACTGGAGACAGTTGCTTCGCTCCGGGTGGCTCGTCTGTATGCCCGGCCAGCCGTGCTGGCCGTGGCACGCGAGGCAATTGTCCCGCATCTGCAGGGTGTGCGGCACCGCCGGCGGCGCACCGGGCATGGCGCGGCTGCCCTCCTTGGGCTCGGCGATGCCGACCCACGCACTTTCGGCGAGCACACCTCCCTGCCCCTGGAAGAATGTCGGCGCCGCGGGCACGTGGCACTGGGTGCAGTTCGTGAGGTGCGGGTGCGGCAGGCGCTTCGCCGTGCGGGCGCCGACCTGTAGATCCTGCCCGTGGCAGGCGAGGCAAGAACGGTCATCCAGGGAGTACGCGGCGTGCGGAATGACCGGCGGCGCTCCGTTGAAGGCGCGACGCTCGGCCCGCGTGGCAAGCGAGTCCAGACGCGAGGCGATGTCCGTGATCGGCTTCGTGGGTTTGGCACGCAGGGCTGCCGTCATCTCCAACCAGGTCTCGAGCCCCTCATCCACATGCAGCACGCCGGCGCCGACGTCCGCATAGCTGGGAGCCGGGATCGCATCGCGATCCTCGACTGAGGCGGGTGCCGCCGAGGCTTTACCGAGACCGGGCGGGCCCTCCGGCACGCCGGCACGCAAGCCGACGACGTACCCGATCAAGGCCAAGGCCAGTACCCCGACCAGGATCAGCTTGGTCTGACGCCTGGTCAGTCCCTCGATGGTGTAGCTCTCGCCTTCCATCGCGTCAGTGCCCCTTCTTCCGGATGCGTGCTGCGCACTTCTTGTAGTCCGGCTGCTTCGAGACGGGACAGAACAGGTGAAGCGTCACGTCGTTGATGCGCCGCGTCTCGTCGAAGAAGGGCACGAAGATCGTGCCCTTCGGTGGCTGACCGCGGCCGTTGGTCCACACGGGCAGTTCCGTGGCGCCGCGCCGCGACTCGACGATGACGAGTTCGCCGTTGCGCACGCCGAGCTTGCGCGCGTCGTCTGGATGCACCTCGACATACGCGGTGGGCATGGCGCTCGCCAGCGGCTTCACACGGCGTGTCATCGTGCCCGAATGCCAGTGCTCGAGCACGCGGCCAGTGCACAGCCACATGGGGTACTCGTCGTCCGGCATCTCGGGTGGCGGGATGTAGTCGTGGAACCAGATCTGGGCACGACCGTCGCCGGTCGTCGAGTGGTAGAACTCCAAGTCCTGCCCCTCCTTGACGTAGGGGTCGTCGAACCCGGAGAAGCGGAAGCGCGTCTCGCGCCACGTGCCGTCCTTCTGCTGGACGACGGGCCAGCGCAGTCCGCGCGCCTTGACGTACTCGTCGTACGGCGCGATGTCCTTGTGCTTCATGCGCGTGAAGGGGCGGTACTCCTCGAGGAGCGCCTTGTCGACGTTGACGTCGTAGTAGTGCTCCCACTTCCAGATGGGGACTTCCTTGCCATTCTCGTCGGTGACCCGGAACAGGAAGTTGCCGTCCTTGTCCTTCATGCCCGGGTGGCCCAGTTCCATCAGGCGATGGGCCAGCGCAATCGTCATCCAGGTGTCGTCGCGCGCCTGGCCAGGTGGCTCGATCATCTTGAACCACTGCTGGGTTCGCCGCTCGGAGTTGCCGTATACACCGTTCTTCTCGACCCACATCGCGGCGGGCAGGATCAGGTCGGCCAGCCGGGTGGTCGCGGTCGGGTAGACTTCGGAGACCACCATGAACTTCTCGGCGAGTCCCTTCTTGTCGTTGAAGAGGTGATTGAGGTTGGGCAGCGTCTGGCCAGGGTTTGTGACCTGCACGAAGATCGTATCGATGTCGCCGCCTTCGGCGGCGGGCTTCGTGAACTGCTCCCACATCGTGACGGTGTGGTAGCCGGGCTTCGGATGGATGCGGTCCCTGGGCACGTTCCAGAAGTCCTCGCACTGCCTGCGATGCGTCTCGTTGGCGACGAGACGGCCGCCCGGCAGGGCATGCGCGAGCGTGCCGACCTCTCGGACCGTTCCGCAGGCGGAGGGCTGGCCCGTCAGGCTCATCGGCGAGTCGCCGGGCGTGCCGAAGTGGCCACTGAACAGGTGCACTCCGTGCACGAGCGTGTTGATCGCCGTGCCCATCGTGTGCTGGTTCATGCCCATGCACCAGAGGCTGGTGATCTTGATCTTCCGATCGGCGAAGAGGGCGGCCACCATCTCGATCTTCTCGGCGGGGATGCCCGAGAGTTTCTCGACGTACTCCGGCGTGTACTTCGCGATGCGCTGGGTCCACGTGTCGAAGTCGATCGGCACGCCCTTGAGGGTGAACTTGCCCTCGGGGTGCGCGCGGAAGTTGCAGTGCCTGGAGACGAACTCCTTGTTCCACGTCTCGTGGTGGCGCAAGCGGTTGAGGATACCGAGCGCAATGGCCACGTCACCGTGCGGGAGCATCTCCAGGTACTCGTCGGCCTGCAGCGTGGTACGCGTGCGGCGCGTACCGATGTCGATGATCTTGACGGTCTCGCCGCGCGAGCGCCGATCGATCACGCGCGACCACAGCACCGGATGCATCTCGGCGGGGTTGTTGCCCCAGGTGATCAATACGTCGCAAGCGTCGAGGTCGGCATAACAGCCCGCGGGCTCGTCCACGCCGTAGGTGCCTATGAAGCCGGTCACGGCGGATGCCATGCAAAGGCGCGCATTGGGATCGATGTGGTTGTTGCCGAGACCGCCCTTCATCAACTTCTGCGCGGCGAAGCCCTCGGGGATCGTCCACTGGCCCGATCCGTAGATCGCGAAGCGCTCGGGCGCCTTCATGACGCGCTTGGCCCAGACGTCGATCGCTTCGTCCCAGGAGATCGGGACGTAGCCGTCCCCCTTGCGCAGCAACGGCTCGGTGAGGCGGTCCTTGCCGTAGAGCGCCATGCCTACGTGGTAGCCCTTCACGCAAAGCAGACCCTTGTTGACGTCGGCCTTCGGGTCGCCGGCGATCGCCATGACGCGACCGTCCTTGACGCCGACCTGCACGTGGCAGCCAGTGCCGCAGAAGCGACACGGCGCCTTGTTCCACGTCATGCCGTCGTCGCCCGGCACACTCGACTCGCACTCACGCACAAACGCGGTCGTCGGCGATGTCAGTGCTGCTGCCGCGGCTGCCATCGCGGCGACCTTGAGGAATGTGCGTCGATCCGTGCCCGCCCCCATCACTCATCTCCTTCGGTGAGGACGATGGCAGCGCGCTCTTCTTCCGGCGCGACGTAGGCGACTTCTAGGTTCTCGATGCCAGGATGCGCAAGGAGCGCTTCGCAAAGGTCGTGGCCCTCGCCGAGGGTGTCGGTCGTTGCGACAACGGCCATGCGCAGGCGATGGCGCGGCCCCTCTTCCAGGCGCGGGTCGCTGCGCACGCAGTCTTCCGCAGACTGGCGAAGGGCCAGATCAGGCGACAGGGAGAGGATGAGTCCGCCGACGGCCATGGGTGCGTCTCCTTGGTTAACGAGCGTCACGGTACCGTGAGCGCTCGTCGAAAAAAAGATAAAACGACAATGAACTCTTGAATAGGGATCGGGACCGTCTAAAGTGCGCTCGTCGACGCCGGTGAGGCTCGACACCCGCCACCGGAAGGACCCATGGAACGCCTCCTCCGCTCGCTCGCGATCGTGTTCCTCGTCACCGCAACCGTTGCGATTGCGGGTTGCGGACGCGATGTGGTGCCGGAGACCGAGGCGTACGCCACAGAGCCGACGGGCCCGACCGGTATCGAGATTCGACCTGTACCGAGCGTGCCGACTCTTGCGGCAGGCGCGCCCGACGCCAACGGTCACCAGGTGCGGGTGGCCTGCTCGGCGTGTCATTCGATGAAGAAACCCGACCGCACCCAGCGCGGCGGCAAGCCGCTCGCAACATTCCATCAGGGCACCCACGTCGCACACGGCTCCCTCACATGCTTGAGTTGCCACAACGAGCAGGACTACGACACGCTGCGCCTCGCCGACAGTCGCAGCGTCGCGTTCGAAAACGTGATGGAGCTCTGCGCCCAGTGCCATGGCCCGCAAGCGCGCAACTATGCGCACGATGCACACGGTGGGATGTCGGGCTACTGGGACACCACGCGCGGCGTCCAGACGCGCAACCAGTGCACGCACTGTCACGCGCCGCATGCACCGGCCTTCCCGGCGATGCGTCCGACGTTCAAGCCGCGCGATCGCTTCCTCTCCCCCGTGCAGGAGTCGCACCGATGACGGATAAAGCCAAAGGCATCAGCCGCCGTCGCGTCATCAAGGGTCTGGGCGCCACGCTCGGCGCCGCGGCCTTCGGTGCAGCCCTCTCCCCCCTCTTCCAGGGCGGCTTCATGAGCGCCAAGGAGCTGATGCAGCGGCACTACAAGGAGCTCAGTCCCGAGGACAAGAAAGAGGTCCTCGAGCGTCTCCAGGCGGATGCCAAGGAGACGTTCGGTCGCGACGTCACAATCGCAGATCCGCGGCCGCGGCCGAAGACGAAGTTCGTCTACGCGATCAATCTCAGCTTGTGCAACGGCAGCGGCAAGTGCGTCGAAGCCTGCCACAAGGAGAACAACCACGACCGCATCACCAAGCAGTCCTACATCCGCGTCCTGGAGATGCCCAAGGGCACGATGGACATGGAACGCGGCAACACCACCTATAACCACACCGTGCCGGCGAAGGACAAGTTCTACATGCCGGTGCAGTGCCAGCAGTGCGACGAGCCGCCCTGCGTGGACGTCTGCCCCGTGCAGGCCACGTGGAAGGAAAAGGACGGCATCGTGGTGGTGGACTACAACTGGTGCATCGGTTGCCGCTACTGCATGGCGGCCTGCCCGTACCACGCGCGCCGGTTCAACTGGAAGAAGCCTTACATCCCACCGGAGGACATCAACCCGAACCAGGGCTACCTGAGCAATCGCGTGCGTCAGCAGGGCGTGGTCGAGAAGTGCCACTACTGCCTGCACCGCACGCGCGAGGGTCGCCTACCGGCCTGCCTCGAGGCCTGCCCCACCGGCGCCCGCGTGTTCGGCAACTTCCTCGACCCGAAGTCCAGCGTGCGCTGGGTCTTCGAGAACAAGCGTGTGTACGTCCTCAAGGAGGAACTCGGAACCAAGCCGAGCTTCTTCTACTTCTTCGATAAGTGAGAGCCATGGACACAGCCACCACCGAAGCCTCTGCGAAGCCGCCGCACTGGGTCAGCTATCCGCGCTTCCTGATGCGCGCGATCAGCGCTGCGACGGACGGGTCGTTTCTCTTCTACGCATGGATGACCGGCCTGACGGCGGTCTTCCTCGTCGGCGCCAACGCCTGGGCGCACCAGGTGACCAGCGGCATGATCTACACGCACATGACCGATCACGTCAGTTGGGGCCTCTACATCGCCAACTTCACGTTCCTCGTCGGCGTCGCGGCCGGTGGTGTGATGATGGTGATTCCTGCGTACCTCTACAATGACCGGAAGATGCAGGACGTGGTGATCCTCGGCGAACTGCTCGCCATCGCTGCGATCATCTCCTGCCTCATGTTCGTGATCGCCGACCTCGGCCGCCCGGACCGCTTCTGGCACATGATGCCGCCGATCGGCCGCTTCAACTTCCCCTTCTCGATGCTCACGTGGGACGTGATCGTCCTCAACGGCTACCTGCTGATCAATCTGCACGTGGTCGGCTACCTGCTCTACACGCGCTTCCTCGGCAAGACGCCGAATCCGCGCTGGTACAAACCGTTCGTGCTGCTCTCCATCGCCTGGGCGATCAGCATTCACACCGTCACCGCCTTCCTGTACAGCGGCCTGGGCGGCCGTCCCCTGTGGAACAGCGCCCTACTGGCTCCCCGGTTCCTGGCCTCCGCGTTCGTGTCGGGCCCTGCGTTCATCATCTTGACCATGCTCGTGCTGCGTCGTTTCGGCGGCCTCCGGCTGCCGGTCCAGCCGATGGACACCCTGATGAAGATCATGCGCGTCACGATCCTCATCAACCTGCTCATGTTGATCTCCGAGTTGTTCACCGAGTTCTACGCAGGGGGCGCGCACACGAGCTCAGCGCGCTACCTCTTCTTCGGCCACGGCGAGGCAAATGCGCTCGTGCCGTGGATCTGGACCGCCATCGTGTTCAACGTCGTCGCCGCCGTGCTGATCATGCGTCCCACGCTGATACGGCACACGGGGATGCTCGCGACGATCTGCGTTCTTGCGTTCATGGGTTCCTGGATCGAGAAGGGCATGGGCCTGATCGTTCCCGGCTTCGTCCCGAGTCCGCTGCACGAGTATGTCGAGTATCTCCCCAGTAATCTCGAGTGGCGCCTGGCTGCGGGCGTGATCGCCTTCGGCCTGCTCGTCTACTCCGCGTCGATCAAGGTCGCGATCCCGATCATGCGCGGCGAGATGCGGTTCGAGCAGGAAACCAGCACCAAATGATTCACGGAAAAACCACCGAAACTGCGATCGCTGCCATGGGCTATCTCACAGAGCTCTTCGACGAAGGGAAGCGCTGCTCGGCCGCCGAGATCGCCTCGACTCGTAGACTCCAGGGCCCCTACGTCTCCAAGGTGCTGACGGAGCTGGCCCGGGCCGGACTCGTGCTCGGCGTGCGCGGTCCCGGCGGCGGCTTCTCGCTCGGGCGCGCACCCGAAGAGATCGCACTGCATGAAGTGTACGACCTCTTCGAACGCAGAGATGGGGATGCCTGTCCCTTCGGCGGCGGGGTGTGCGGCGAGGGTGACCTCTGCCCCCTCCACGAAAAGTTCACCGCCGTACGCAAGGAGACCGATCGCATCCTTCACGAAACGACCTTCGGGGTGTTCCGGAAGTAGAGGAACAAGCAGAGATGAGGAGCGCGATCTGACCGGTCGCGCTCCTCTTATTGTTGCGCTCGGGTGCCGCCTACACGTCGCAGATGGTGACCGCCCTCGCAAGGCTCTCGAGGGGATCTCCAACGGGTAGGAACTCCTGGCCGACATAGCCCTCGTAGCCGATCGCTACCAGGGCCTCCATCACCGCCTTGTAGCAGATCTCCTGATCATCGCCGATCTCGCCGCGTCCCGGATTTCCGGCGACATGAACATGGCCGAGGATGTCGCGGTACTGCCTGAGGCGACGGATGACATCGCCATTCATGATCTGGATGTGATAAACATCGAACAGTAGTTTCAAGTTTGGAGAATCCACCTTGCGGATGATGTCGACGACATACTCCGTGTCGTCCCCCATGTAGCCCGGGTGACCTTTCATCGGATGGGTATCATCACGAGTGTTTAGCACTTCAAGACAGAGCGTGACGTTTTTCTTCTCGGCATGATCGATGATCTTCTTGAAGCCCTCGACGCAATTTTTTGCGCCTTCTTCCTTCGACATCCCATCATTCATCCCGGTGAATGCGATGACATTCGGGAAACCGTACTCAGAACAGGCATCGATACTGTCTCGAGTCGCCTTCAGGAGTTTCTCGTGGTGCTTCGGATTGTTCCAGCCCTTGACGAAGGGTGGATCAGGGGCCATGTCGATCTGGCCGATGGCGCAGACCAGGCCCTTTTCCTTGAGAAGCGGAAAGTACTTCGGATCGACCAACTCGACACTGGTGCAGCCATGGATCGACAGATCCACTGCGTGCTCGATGGTTTGCTCGACGCTCCAGTGCTCGGAGAAACACCAGTGGGCAATCGATTGCTGAATACTACTGCCATCACCCCGGGACAAAGGTGCTGCGGCCGCTTCCTTGCTCCATGGAACCGAGGACAGGACCGCTGCTGCGGCAGCCCCCTTGAGAAGTTGACGACGGTCCACTATTTCGAGACTGGACGTGTGATCCTGTTGATTCATCCGGGGCTCCTTCCTGTTGGGGTCAAAAACGATCCCCTTCAACATAGGAGTCGATGCGCCCCTCGGCAATGAGGATCCTCTCAGGTGACATTTCCATACCTTCCCATCCCTCGATATACTGAGCTCTCGGCACGATTCAGTCTTCTCGAGCAGATAGGTACACCTTCCATGACCGATCCACAGCAGGCTCGATCTTTCGATGAACTCGCGATTCTTGTGCACCCAGACGACAATGTTGCGGTGATCAAGTTTGGATTCGAAGCCGAAACCATGGTTTCAATACCGGGTGCTGAAGATCTCAAGGTTACGGGAACACCCACCGCTGGACATCGATTCGCGCTGACTGACATCGGCGAGGATGCGCCGGTGATTCAGTACGGCCAACCCATCGGAAAATCCCGTGGAATCCAGGCGGGGGAAGTCGTCACTCCATCGAACATGAGTAATGACGTTCCTGTTGTGAGGGTGATTCCGGATGGTTTATCGGGATCCGAAACCGAGTACCTGGCGAAAGAGGATGTCCCGACATTTCAAGGCTTCCGAAGGGCTGATGGGAGGGTCGGAACCAGGAATCACGTTCTCATCATTCCAACCAGCATGTGTGCCAGCCATGAAGCTCAACAGATCTCGATCATCGCTGAACACACTCTCCACGACAAGGAGAAGTTTCCAAATGTCGATGGAGTCGTCGGAATTCCGCACAACAAAGGATGTGGTTGTTCCGATGGAAGCAATCTCGAGATAACCCTACGCACCCTTGCCAACTATGCAGCTCATCCCAATGTCGGTGCTGTCGTCATGATCGAACTCGGTTGTGAAAAAACGAATCTATCCAAGATGGAAGAGTATCTGAGCCAGAGAGGTATGAAGGGATTCGGGAAGCCGATTCACTGGCTAGGAGTCCAGGCTGCAGGAGGCACCGCACAGGTGGTCAGCCAGGGACTCGCTGCAGTGAAGGAGTTACTGCCGCAGGTGAATCAATCTCAACGCGAGACGATTCCTGCCAGCGAGATCGTGCTGGCACTCGAATGTGGTGGTTCTGACGGATTTTCCGGACTCTCGGCAAATCCGGCACTGGGACACACTGCCGACCAGATCGTCCGCTGCGGAGGAACCGTGATCCTCAGTGAAGTACCAGAGTTCTGCGGTGCCGAACACGTCCTTGCTCACCGATCGAAAGATGCCGAGATCGCTCGGGAAGTCTACGATCTGGTCGACTGGTACAAGCAGTACGCAGCGACGGTCGGTACTCTCCTCGACGACAATCCTAGCCCCGGCAATATCGAGGGCGGCTTGCTCAACATCACCATCAAGTCGCTGGGAGCCATCGCCAAGGGGGGAACCACCCGGATCGAGGGGACCACCGGATACTCGGAACCACCCGGTGGACGTGGACTGCAGTTGATGCAGGGTCCTGGCTATGATCAGGAATCGGTTCCTGGCATGGTCGCAGGTGGTGCCAACATGGTCGTCTTCACCACAGGAAGGGGAACCACCATCGGCAACGCCATCTGCCCGGTGCTGAAACTAGCCTCCAACACACCTGTGTTTGAAAGGATGCCAGGTGACATCGATCTGAATGCAGGATCCATCATCGATGGAACCGAATCGATCACTGAAGTGGGCCAGAGAGTCTTCGATAAGGTCCTCGAGGTTGCAGGCGGAAAGTCTCTCGCCCATGCTGAGGTTCATAAGCACCGAGAATTCCAGATCTGGGCGGAACAGTCCGTATCTCTTTGATCATCCAGTAGAGGAAGAGTCATCGATGGCCGATTCCAAGATGATGAAAGCGAGTGTCCTCGAGGCCACTCGCACGATGAAGATTCACGATGTTCCTTTACCGGTCATGGGCCCACGGGATGCCATGATCCGTGTGGACGCCGTCGGGCTGTGTGGCTCCGATTACCACATCTACACCGGCGAGGCCAATTACCATGTCGATGAACGAGGTATGCCAGTACCCCTCGAAGTTCACCCGCAAATTCTGGGTCATGAAGTCACCGGCACCATCGTCGATGTCGGAGATGGTGTGACAGATCTGGCAGCCGGGGATCGAGTCGTCATCGATCAGGGCCTCAGTTGTGTCAGCGAAGGCAAGGAACATCTCTGCGAGTACTGCTCCAGCGGCTTCTCGCATCAGTGCGAATGGTACCGCGAGTTTGGTATCACCGGACTTCCTGGCGGCCTCGCCGAGTTCATCGCAGTTCCAGCCGTGAACCTGATTCAGATTCACTCGGATCGACCTGCAGTCGAAACGGTGATGACAGAGCCTCTCGCCTGCGTTCTCCATTCTCTGGAAACGGTGATGGCGGCACCCGCTCGATATCAATTCAATGCTGTCGATCCGGATCAGCGTGTTCGTTGTGCGCTGATCTGTGGAGCCGGACCCGCAGGACTCCTCTTCATCCAGGCGTTACGAAAAATCTACAACTACCAGGGATCACTGGTGGTCAGTGAGCCCGATCCGATCAAGCGCAAGTTGGCTGCCGAATACGGCGCAGAGACCATCGATCCGGGATCCACCGACCTGGTCGATGAGATGCTCACCCGTACCGGTGGGCGACGCTGCGAATTCTTCATCGATGCCGCAGGTGTCGGTCTCATCTTTGAACAAATCCCGGCACTGATCCGCACCCAGGCGACGGTGCTGATGTATGCCCACGGCCATGGTGGGGCCAGCCTCGAGGCGATGAATGCAGTCCAGTTCCGCGTACCCACCTTGCTTTGCCCCTGCGGAGCATCCGGTGGATTCGATGAGGATGGACGGCCGTCGATTTACCGCAGGTCCTTGCAGTTGATCGAAGACGGATCGATCGAAGTCGCTGATCTTGTCACACACCTTGAATCGGGTCTCGAATCGGTTCCCACCAGTTTTGATCAGGCCTATGGTTCGCCGGGCTACATCAAAGCAGTGACCCTGATCCAGGGTCCGGGTTCCTGAATAGGATCAACCTCGATGACCTCACCGCTCGATCCAAACGCTGGTGGCACTGCACTTCGTATCCTGATCACAGGCGCTTCTGGCCTGATTGGTTCTTCTTTAATTCCACACCTTGAGAAGCAGGGGCATCAGGTCCTTCGAGCGGTCCGCAGACCGCCTCTGACCCCGGATGAGGTGCGCTGGCGTCCGTTGACCGATGCAAAGGAGCTGCCCACCGAAGAACTGGAGGCATTTGATAATCTCGATGTGGTGGTCCACCTGGCTGGTGAGAACATCGCCACCGGTCGCTGGAGTGAGAAGAAGAAATCAAGAATTCGGTCGAGTCGGATCGAAGCGACACGAAATCTGGTTTCTCTGTTGAGCAGTACCTCTTCACCTCCAGGTACCTTCATCAGTTCCAGTGCCATCGGAGGGTATTCAGCAGATGGAGATGATGGGAAGACGGAAGCGTCTCCTCTGACTGATTCCTTCCTCGGTCATCTTTGCCGCGATTGGGAAGAATCCAGTGCTCCGCTGCAAACAGTCGGCACACGAGTGGTACACCTTCGGATCGGGCTGGTGCTGACTCCTGCTGGGGGAGTCCTTGGAAAATTACTTCCCATCTTTCGTTGGGGCCTTGGGAGTCGGCTCGGCTCCGGTCGCCAGTGGATGAGCTGGATCGATCTGGATGACCTGATCCGCATCATCTCACTGTCGATCGAGGACTCCTCGATCGACGGCGCGCTGAATTGCGTCGCCCCCGGAGCGGTGCGAAACATCGACTTCACCACAACCCTGGCGGCAGCGTTGAAGCGTCCGGTGGCGCCACCAATTCCGGAATTCATCATCCGGATGCTCTTTGGCCAGATGGGGCAATCGCTACTCCTGGAGGGCCAGCGAGTCACTCCTGCCAGATTGAATTCTCGTGGATTTCAATTTTTGAGCCCGGATCTTCCAGCGGCATTGAGGAATCAGTTGCGTTGAACTTGCACCGTGGACTCCGACTCAGAACCGAATTGTGATGATCCCCCATGCCATCTACCATGATCCCGCCTTCGCCCCGAATGTCGGGCGTGAAGGCCAGGAGGATCCGATGAAACCTGCTCTGTTCTCGCTACTTCTGCTACTGGGATGCCTGGCACTTCACGGTGGCTGCACAGCTCCTCCCCCTCCCACTTCATCGTTGCTGAAACTTCATCTCGACGCGCTCAATCAGATTTCCCAGCACAAGTTCGTCGAGGCAGAGGCGACCCTCCTCAAACTGGTGGACTTCGCGCCTTCAGCGTTTGTTCCTCGCTTCAATCTTGCCGTCAGTCAGTTGAATCAGGCGGAGGAGGGTACCGAACGAGCGCTGGAGACCCTCCAGGTGGCTGCCGACCTGAAACCAGATGATCCACGGGTCCACTATCTTGTCGGGGTCATTCAACGCTTCCTCGGCGACGAAACCAGTGCTCTGGGTGAATTCCACAAGGCCCTCAAATTGGCCCCGCGCGATTCGGACTGCCACTACCAGGTCGCCATCGGCCTGGTTCGAAGCGGCAACGATGTTCAAGCTCTCCCACACTTCGAGATGGCGGTTCAACTCGATCCGACCATTCGCGGAGCCTGGAACAACCTGCAGTTGTCGTGGCGAAGAAGTGGTCAGCTCGAGGATGCGAATCGAGCTCTCGCCACCTTCCGGGAACTGGAAGCATCCGGAAGAGGACGAGCCCACAGCACCAAATACACCGAGCAGGGAAAATTGGCGGAAGCGATCCGCGACTGGCTTCCTGCCGCCTCTTCCGCGCAGCCCTGGCTTCCCAAAGGTGATCTTACCTGGGTCCAGATCACCTCCCCAAACCCTGGTGGGGCTCCACCCCATGCACTGGTCGATGCAGATCTCGATTGCATTCCTGATCTGTGGATCGCAGGAGATGAACCCTCTGCATGGAGCTTGTCAGAATCACCCGAGAAAATCGCACCCCTCCCCTCTTTGAAGGGTGCCATCTGCTTCGCTGTTGCGGATGTAGATGAAGACGGCCTCCCTGACCTCGCCATCTCCACTGGCGCACAAGTTCGAGTCCTCCAGGGCGAAGGAGGTAGGACTCCGAAGTTTGAATCGTTGATCTCCACCGTCAAAGCAAATGCCAGCGACTTACTGCTGGCAGACATCGACATGGAAGGAGATCTGGACCTGCTGCTGGCCAGCGGTACCGGCCCGATTCAACTGTCCCTCAATGAGGGGCACGAGTTTCGGCAGATTTCCGATTCACCGGACCTGTCTGGAACCATGCCGGTGAAGAGCATCATTGCGGTTCGAGATCTGGATCGGGATCTCGATCACGACCTCCTACTGGTCGGAGACCGCCTCTCCTGGATCTCCGGAGCACCCCAGTGGAAATTCGAGGAAGATCCCGCCGGCCAGCCGTTGGTCTCGGATGAGAAGATGGAAGCCGATACCGCATTGCTGGTCGACCTGGTGGGAGATCACGAGCAAGAACTGGTACTCCTACAACGAGGGAAGCTGAAGATCCTCCAGCCCACCAATCACCACAAGGATGCCGAGAAACTGGCGCTCTTCGATGGTGAGATCGCCTTGCCGTCTGAGATCAATTCCGCCACCTACTTGACCATCACGGCACAAGACCTGGATCTCGATGGCACGGAAGAACTACTACTCTCCTCTGCTGATAAAACCTCCATCCTCCAGTTCATCGCTGGAAAACCGACTCTCTCGGCCCATACCTTCTCACCAGCGAGGTCGATGATCAGCGCAGATGTCGACGGCGATGGCGACTTTGATCTGGTTGTGGAAAAAACTGACGGTTCACTGTGGTTGATGAGAAACCCCCTGGCACAAGAGTCGCAGCGACTCCACACATTTCGCGCTCATCTGGGAGGGCGACGCGATGGAGACGATCGTCGTACCAACTTGCTCGGCTTTGGCGCCCGGCTAGAACTTCGCAATTCAGACCAGGTGGTGCTCGCATTCCAGGAGGGCAAGGGTGGTCACCACGCCCGAGGATTACTCCCGGTGGTGGTAGGACTCGATGGTTCCGATCACCTCGACAGCCTCATCATCGAGTGGCCCGATGGAGTTCTCCAGGCAGAGATGGATGTCAAGGTGGACCGCTGTCAGGAGATCGAAGAGATCCAGCGCAAGTCATCGTCATGCCCGATCCTGTTCTCCTTTGATGGTCAGAAGTGGAACTTCATCACCGACTTCATGGGTGGTGGCGGACTTGGATTCTGGATCGGACCCGACGAATTTTCCCCTCCAGAACCGACAGAGGTGGTTCGAATCGCTCCCGGGGCGCTTCAACCGGTCAACGATCGACTTCGGCTGAGCATCATGGAGCCGATGCAAGAGATCTGTTACACCGATCGATTGTCGCTGATCGCGGTGGATCATCCCGAGACACACTCCTGCTTCCCCGAGGAGTTCTTTCCGATTCAGGCTCCTCCCCCTTCCGGGAAACCATTGATGATCGAGAAAGAGACCAGGGTATTCCCCTCGGTAGTTCGCGATGCCAGTGGCACCATCGATGCATCTCTGGTCGCTGAAGTGGATCGACTCTACGCAGGTCCCCGTGGGTTGATTCCAGACATGGTCGGCTACTGTGAGAACCAGGTGTGGGAGTTCGACTTCGAAACCGTTCCCGAGGGGTCCAGCATTGCCCTGCTGCTCGATGGTTGGATCGAGTATCCATATTCTCGAATCAACTTTGCTGCATGGCAAGGTGGACAGCGATTGTCTGCTCCGACGTTTCGCTGGCGAGCGGCGAGCGATCAACCGTGGCAACTACTGGCAGAAGAACTCGGTTATCCGGCAGGGATGCCCAAGACGATGGTGCTCGATGTTTCCGACATCATCGCTGATGGCGCTCGCCAGTTCCGTATCGAATCAAATCTAGAGCTCTACTGGGACAGAGCATTCCTCGCCTCGATCAAGCCCCCTGCTCCACAACAAATCCACACGATTCCGTTACATTCAGCGATTCTACGTGACGGTGGCTACCCTCGAGAATTCTCTGACGATGGAAACTTGCCCGCGACATACCATTACGATCAACGAGATCCATCTCTCGATTACCGTCCGATGAAAGAAGGACATGTCACTCGATACGGGCGCGTGGATTCCTTGTTGGCCGCTGTAGATGATCAACTCGTGATCATCGGGGGTGGAGACGAATTGATCCTGGAGTTCGACGCTTCATCGCTTCCGGAGTTGTTGCCTGGCTGGGAACGAACCTGGTTGCTCGACACCTTTGGCTGGTGCAAGGATCTGGATCCTCTCACCGGAGCATGCCGGGGAGTGGGCCCGTTACCCTATCGTGGAATGAGCCAGTACCCGCCTCCGGCTGATGAGCCCAAACCGGATCGCTCGAACTACCAGACCATCTGGAATACCCGGCGCGACTGATCCTCAGGCAAAGCGGCGATGCACTCCCCGGGGCAGATCAGGATCTTCTCCTCGATCGGTCCGCTCCTGACGCATCTTCTCGGCGTAGGCCTGATACGATCCCTCGAAGAAGCGACCGCTACCCACCCCATCGAGTGCCAGGATGTGAGTCGCCACACGGTCGAGGAAGTAACGGTCGTGACTGACCACCACCCCGCAACCCGGAAGAGCCTCCAGTGCCTCCTCGAGCAATCGAAGAGTCGGAATGTCGAGGTCGTTGGTCGGTTCGTCGAGAATCACCAGGTTTCCACCACGCCGTAGCATCTTGGCCATCTGGACCCTGTTTCTCATTCCTCCAGAGCAGTGGCCGACCAACTTCTCCTGGTCATCTCCGGTGAACCCAAACCGAGCGACATACGCTCGACTCTGCACTTCTAGCTTGCCGACATTGAAGACGTCATATCCCTCGGAGATATTCTGGTAGATGGTTTTTTTGTCATTCAGGTCCTGCCGGCTCTGATCGGCAAAACAGATCTCGACCGTGGATCCCAGTTCGATAGTGCCAGAGTCGGGCTCATCGAGTCCTGCCACCAAACGCATCAAGGTGGTCTTTCCCGCTCCATTGGGTCCGATGACGCCAACGATGGATCCCGGTCTCAAGGAAAAACTGAGATCCTCGAACAGGACTCTTCCATCGAAGCCTTTCGACATCTTCTCGATATCCAGAACCTTGTCGCCCAAACGGGTCTCACATGGGATGACCAGTGCTGGGAGTTCCTTACGTGACTCGTACACCTGCTCTTGAAGTCGATGAAATGCCTCGACCCTCGCCTTGCTCTTGGTCGCACGGGCCTTCGGGGTCTGGCGAATCCAGTCCAGCTCCTTGGTGAGTAATTTTTGACGGTCA